>CAYOUD010000018.1:0-19638 GCA_964407055.1 uncultured Bacteroidales bacterium
TTTAGATGTTTATTTTTATACAGAATGAAAGCGCTACAATTACATATTATGCTTTGCCTTTTTCTGGTTCCCATAAAGCTATTAGCTGGTGGATATGAGGTGGAAACCCTCAATTCGTATCAGGCAATATCCGCATTTTACAGTTCTCCGTTAGTTACCGAAAAACTCGTTGTGATAGGTAATCATGATAAACATATTTACTTTTTCAATCACAACGGAGAATTAGTGAATAAATACAAAACCGATGGCTATGTTCATGCGACTGCAGCAGAGATGAACAACGGAATGATTGTTATAGGCTCATACGACAGAAATTTGTATTTCTTCGATTCAGATGGAAATTTAAAAAACAAAATCGGGCTTGGAGGTCGAATTTTCACCAATGTCATAGAAAATCTTAACGGAGAATTAGTTTTTGGATGTAATAATAAAGTCATTTTTTTGAATTATAATGATGAAAACATCTTTAAAATCCGAACAAAAAATCTGATTCACGGGAGCATAGCAAAATTAAGCTCAGGTTTGTTTGCCATTGGTTCAAATGACAAAAAAATGTTTTTCATTAACTCCACAGGAAAGATTGTCAATAAGTACAAAACCGATGGTTGGGTATTGCATTCAAAACCATTGGAACTAAGTAATGGGTTAATCGTTTTCGGTTCTTACGATCATAAATTGCATTTTACAACGACTTATGGTGAACCAATCGGACAGACTTACATTGGCGGTAAAATTCACTCAACTCCTATTGAAACACAAAATGGCGAAATTGTCTGTGGTACTTACAAAGGAATTGTCTATTTTCTTTCCTTAACAGGAAAAATCCTTCGTGAATTTTCAACCAATGGGAAAATAATTGCGTCCCCGGCAGAACTACCCAATGGCAATATCATCATCGGAAGCTATGACGAATACCTGTACTTATTATCTCCTGATGGCGAGGAAATAGCAAAATTTAATACACAAGGAAAAATATTTTCATCTCCTAAGGTAGTGAACGACAGCACCATTATCTGTGCAACGACAAATGGTCATGTCTGGTTTCTGTCGATACAGGATAAAATATAATATAAAATCGATTTCAAAATACGCCAGACAAAATTCATTACAAATTACAATACAATCATTAATTAATTAAAACCACATGCAAGTGAAACAATTCATCCTCATTATCACTTTATTAACAAGCATATTTTTTGCCGGCTGCAGCAGTACTACAATTATTCAAACAGAGCCAACAGGTGCATCGGTTTATCTCAATGAAAAACATGTAGGGACAAGCCCATACGAAATGAAAGACAAAAAAATTACAGCGAGTTGCACAAATCTCAAATTGAAAATGCCCGGATACAAGACCTCCTATCACACTATTTGTAAAGATGAGCAGCTAAACCCAGGGGCACTCATTGGAGGTATCTTCCTCTTTATACCATATTTATGGATATTGGAATATTATCCCGTTCATTACTATATTATGGAGCGCAACCCTAATGCTCGGCAATTCGCAGTTCCTCCCGACGAAAAGACAGATAAGCAAGCTTCCGACAATAAAGAAAGTAAAGCGGATGAAATTCGAAAATTACATCGTTTAATGGAAGAAGGCATCATATCCCAAAAAGAATTTGAACAAGCAAAAGAACACATTCTATTAGAAACTGAGTAAAACAGCTAAAAACAGAAAACTCATGAAATATAGTTTTAAAAACGATTATTCTGAAGGATGTCATCCAAAAATTCTGGAAGTACTGGCAAAACATAACAACAACCAGGAAGACGGATACAGCGAAGACAGCTACTGCAATCAAGCAAAACAAACCATCCTCAAAAAATGCAATCAACCGGATGCCGATGTTCATTTTCTATCCGGAGGAACTCAGGTAAACTTAACCATGATTGCCCATGCCCTCAGACCTTATGAATCTGTCATCGCAAATGAAATGGCGCATATAGCAACTCATGAGGCCGGTGCAATTGAAGCAACAGGTCATAAAATTAACATTATATCACGTGCAGATGGCAAATTAGACGCTGAAGACATTCAAACCGTTCTGGATGCACATTATTTTGAACACATGGTTGCTCCCAAGCTAGTTTTCATCTCAAACAGCACCGAAATTGGGACCGTTTATTCGGCTGAGGAATTGAGAGCGTTATACGAATTTTGTAAAAATAATGACTTGTTCCTTTACATTGACGGTGCCCGACTTGGTGCGGCCATTACTGCAGAAAACAGCGAGCTCAGTCTTGAAACCATAGCCACTAACTGTGATGCATTTTACATTGGAGGTACAAAAAACGGATTTCTGTTGGGAGAAGCACTGGTAATCACCAACGACAGGCTAAAATCACATATGCGTTATCAAATGAAACAACGCGGAGGCTTGCTAGCAAAGGGAAGAATTTTTGGGCTGCAGTTTCAAGTCATGTTAGAAAATGATTTATATATTTCATTGGCAAAACATACCAATGAAATGGCAAAAATGCTAAGTGATGGATTAAAAGCAATGGGATTCGCTTTCCTTATCGAACCCGAAACGAATCAAATTTTTCCGATTTTTCCGATTGAAATCATAAAAAAAATTGAATCTGAATACGGGTTTTACATCTGGGAACCAATTAATTCTGAAACCGCTTGCGTCCGATTAGTGACATCATGGCAAACCAAATCAAGCATTATTCAATCCTTTTTGGACGATTTAAAACAATTAATGTAATAAAATGAGCAGTGTACATCTTATTTAGCCTGCATTATTCATCGCAAAATTAAGCGTATTTGCATATGTCAATATACTAACATTTTAAAGCCTAAAAACAATTAATAGTTTACACCTAATTTTAGGTATGCTTGAAATTATCTTTGCACATCTTCAAACCATCTAAACCCTTGAAATATAAAAATATGACTGCGGGTTTAGATAATTCAAATCTGCACAAAGGGAATTCCATGAATAATGCAGGTTAGCAAGTTTTTTAAAGATTTTTTTGTTTTTTTTGTATTTGTTCAAAATTTTCTTTTACATTTGTCCTGAATTATAAATTAATATTACAATGAACAAAGGAATCGTTAAATTTTTCAATGAAACTAAAGGTTTTGGTTTCATCAAAGATCTTGAATCAGACAAGGAGTATTTTGTACACGTCAGTGGACTTATCGACAAAGTAGATAAGGATGACGAAGTAACTTTTGAATTATCAGAAGGAAGAAAAGGACTGAATGCTGTTGATGTAAAATTAGCATAAGTCTACAAGATACCGAGTTGCTAAGCCCTGTTTTTAACAGGGCTTTTTTTATTGCCAAAAATTCAATATTTTTAACCATAAAAATTCTGTTATCATATGTCAGTGTTTTCACCAAAAAGAATTCAAACATTGCACGCAGATTATGGATTCTGGTTATTAACCGTTGCCATATTTATCGGATTAATTGTCCCAGTACTCATCCGTGAAGGCATGTTTATGGATGGACAGCAATATGCATGTGTAGCAAAAAACCTTGCCAACGGAAATGGCAGTTTCTGGTTTCCTGTACTCAGTGATACCTGGTGGAAAGCCGGATCCGCAAACTTCATGGAGCACCCACCCCTGGTTTATGGATTACAATCTATTTGCTTCAAGGTGTTTGACAATTCGATTTACAGTGAACGAATTTATTCCTTTCTGACAGCTATTTTTCATCTCATATTAATATCTAAAATATGGAAAACAATTTATAAATCAAATAATTACAGTTGGTACCCGGTTTTCCTCTTACTTACCATGCCGATTATAAGCTGGTCTTTTCAAAATAACATCATGGAAAACACAATGAGTGTTTTCACTCTCGTTACCATGTTGTTTCTACTAAAAAGCCTGACACAAAAAAAATACAAACATATTTTTTCAGGAGTAGCAGGCTTAACATTATTTCTGGCGTTTCTCAGCAAAGGTGTTCCTGCGTTGTTCCCATTAAGCGCAGGCATTATTTATTTACTGCTTTTCCGACCAATTGATCGAAAACAGTTTATCACATCACAAATTATATTTTTTGCTATTCCGATAATTATTTTTTTAGTTTTACTTTCCTTTCCGATCCCGGCAGAGAGCCTCGGGTTTTATTTCAAAGAGCGCTTACTTTACCGAATAAGCAACGAACCAACGGTGGGAAACCGATTATTTATCGTGAAAAATTTGATTCAGCAAATGGCAATCCCCATAATGATTGTATTCCTACTTCTGGTTTTTCGTAAAAACCACATCAGTCAAATACAAAAGCGATATGTGCTGTTCTTTACACTCATTGGCTTAAGTGCTTCTATCCCACTTTTATTAACATCTGTTCAACGTAGTTTTTACCTGACACCGTCGCTCCCATTTTTTGCGCTGGCATTGGGAATCCTTTCAAGAAACGCTGTGATGGATCTAACTCAGCGCATAAAACACAAAAAAATAATTGTGATTTCAGGGGCATTATTGCTGATTTTTTCCATTATCATATCAGCTGTAAGCATTGGTAAATATAGCAGAGACAAAGATATGATATTGGATGTTAAAACGATGGGGAAGATTATCCCAAATAACACTACAATTTGTATTTCTAAAGACATTTATCAAGAATGGAACTTACAGATGTACCTTTTACGGTATCATGATATCAGTATTAAACCGGGATGCACGGATGAGTCGTATTTAATAATTAAAAAAGTCCCGAAACAAAGTATTCCGGTTGACTTTGAATCAACAAACTTAGATTTGTTTAGGTATGAATTATTAAAAAAGAAAAACATCTGAATTCCTTCGCGCTTATTGACATAACATTCAATAAATAAACACTTTAATTACTCATGCATAAATAAATAGCATCTTCCTCAGGAAATTTTGGTTGAAAAACTTTTCGTCCTGACACACTTACTGTATTATTTGAAATCAGTATCAATTTGAATATTGCTGAAATAAACAAAAAAACTACCTTTGAAACCAGAAACCATAAAACAAAAAATATGTCAATTAAAGGAACAAAAACAGAACAAAATTTATTGAAAGCATTTGCTGGAGAATCACAAGCGAGAAGTCGTTATACCATGTTTTCAAAAAAAGCAAAAGAAGAAGGATACGAACAAATTGCAGGTATCTTTATGGAAACTGCAGAACAAGAATTGCAACATGCAAAACGCTTTTTTTCTTTCCTTGAGGGCGGAATGCTTGAAATTACTGCCACTTACCCTGCTGGAAAAGTTGGTACAACTGCAGAAAACTTAAAAGAAGCTGCTGCCGGAGAAAATGAAGAGTGGACTGATTTGTATCCTGGATTTTCGAAAGTTGCTGAAGAAGAAGGATTTAATAAAGTTGCCACCTTATTTAAAGTGATTGGAAAAGCAGAGGTAACCCACGAAAAACGTTATTTAGAAATTTTGGGAATACTGGAAAATGGTAAAATGTTTGAACGGGATGAGCCGGTAAAATGGTATTGTCGCAAATGCGGATACATCCACGAAAGCAAAAAAGCACTAAAAAATTGTCCTGCGTGTCTGCACCCACAAGCTTATTTTGAAGTAATGAAATAAATACGAAAACTAACAGCTATCAAACAGCAGATCAAAACCGATTTGCTGTTTTATTTTAAGTGAGTCAACCAATTCATGAGCATTTTCACCCCATCCTCTGTCATGTATGATTCCGGATGAAATTGAAAACCCACCCATGGAAACATTTCATGTCGTATCGCCATAATTTCCTGTTCTGAAGACATTGCAAGTATTTTCAACTGCGGTGGTAGCTTATGTAACACCCATGAATGGTATAATCCGACCGGAGTCTCGTCCACGATCCCGTCAAAAACCTTATCATTACCCAAAATCTGCAAATTTTTCATTTGTCCATGCACCACAGCTTCCAAATGCATTAATTCGCCCCCACAAGCCAGCCCGATAATCTGATGTCCCATACAAATTCCAAGTACAGGGCGTGCTTTTAATGCTTGTAAAGCAGAAAATATCTGAGGATATTCATACGGCAAACCGGGACCGGGAGAAAGTACAAAGGCATCAAAAAACGGGAATTGTAACGAATCGATTTCATCATACGGACAAATCTCGACACGACATAATCCGGTGCTTTCTAAGGATTGTGCAAGAATATCTGTAAATGAATCGTAACAATCTATGAGTAATAGTTTTTTCATTTATCTTTACAAAAACAATTTCAACAAAACTAAGGCTTTTTATGAAAACATGGAACAGAAAAGAAGGATTTCAGGAACTGAATCGGTTAGGTAAAGCGAAACGCCCCTTCCTTTCTATCATATCCTACGATAAATCAAAAATTTTACTTTCCCCATTGGAGGATATTGACAGTAAAACATGCGAATATGCTTTTCCCGCACTATCAAACTCAAATTACCAATCAATTCAAGACGCAGTTCCAAGGTTGAAATATTCCCCTTTGTCAAAAACGACTTTCAATAAAGCATTCGACATTGTTATGCGCCATATCCGACAAGGAAACACGTATTTGTGCAATTTAAGTTTTGAAATTCCTTTGCATGACACCCCCGACCTGAAAACTATATTTAACAATAGTTCAGCCAAATACAAAATCCGTTACCAGGATGAATTTGTTTGTTTTTCACCGGAAATTTTTATGCGCATTGCAAACTGGCAAATCAAAACCTATCCCATGAAAGGGACTATTGATGCATCACTCCCCAATGCTGCAGAACAATTACTTACTGACCCAAAAGAAAAAGCTGAACATTATACAATTACCGATTTATTGCGAAACGATTTAAGCCGTATAGCTGATGAAGTGAAAGTAACAAAATTCAGATATCTCGATAAAATTACCAGCGAGCAATCCAGTTTATTGCAAAGCAGCTCAGAAATAAGCGGAGCTTGCAACACAAATTGGCAGGCAGAAATTGGCAACATCATGAACCGTCTGCTCCCAGCAGGGTCAATATCCGGCGCTCCCAAAAAGAAAACACTTGAAATTATCGCTGAGGCAGAAACGCATCAACGGGGGTTTTACACAGGTATTTGTTGCTTGTTCGACGGCGAATCCCTAGATAGTTTTGTTCTAATTCGGATGATAACAAAAAACAACAGAAAATATTCGTATAAAAGCGGTGGAGGAATCACAAGCTTTAGCGATCCGGAAAAAGAGTATCAGGAAATTTTACAAAAAATCTATGTCCCTGTTTCTTGAAAGCATATATGTTAAAAATGGAGTCGCACCGTTGATCTCCTACCATCAGGCTCGTTATGAAGCCTGCTTAAAATCGCATTATCCAAAAGCGAAGTCAGAACTCCTATCGAAATTTCTAAAACAGGCTCCTAAAGACAACGCGATTTATAAACTACGTATTCTGTACTCAGAAAAAAATAAAACCGTTGAATTCATACAATATAAACAAAAAAACATCACATCATTAATTGCAATTGAAGACAATTCACTTGATTATCAATGGAAATATGCAGACCGTCGCTTGTTTGATAAATTAAAATCAAAACTAAAGTCGGAAATTGACATTCTCATTGTTCAAAACGGCTTGGTTACAGACAGCAGCTATTCGAATCTAATTTTTGAGAAGAAAGGAAATTTATACACCCCTTCCACCCCATTATTGAAAGGAGTACAACGACAATATTTGTTAGATCAAGGTATCATAACATCCCGTAAAATCCCAATTGACACGATTGGAGAATATGAAAGCATTCGCTTAATCAATGCCATGCAAAACCTCAATGAGAGTGTAAAACTTAATATTAAAGCCATCGAGCACAATTATGTTCCGTAACATATTTAAGCTATTCATCTCATTATCAACAACTTTAGATGCCACTGCGGCTTATTTGAAATTAATCCACATTTAATTACTATAAATATGACAATTGTCATGCTCATAAGGATGACTGAGTTTTAAATTTATCTTGACTATTAAGAAGTTAGAGTAGTTAATTATTGTGAATATTTTAACAATGTTATATTATTAACAAATAAATAAACGAAGATTACCATGACTGATGTAAAAGAATTGATTCAAGCCAAAGTAAAAAGTATCGGTGCAAAACGCGAAGCACTGATGCCGATTTTACAGGCGATTGTTGAGGAGAAGAACTACCTTGACGAAGAAGACATGATTCAGGTGGCAGAAGCCCTAGATCTCTCAACAGCAGATGTTTATGGAACTGCAACTTTCTACACATTTTTAGACACAGTTCCGCGCGGAAAATTTGTGATTCGTGTGTGTAAAACCATCTCTTGCCATATGGCCGGGAAAGATGAAATTGTTGACACGTTAAAAGACCTGTTGAAAGTTGACTTAGGAGAAACGACTCCCGATAAACAGTTCACTTTAATGCAAGCAAACTGCATGGGCTGGTGTCATAAAGGTCCCGTTATGCTGGTTAATGATGACATTTACACTGAGCTAACCAAAGATAAAGTCATTAAAATCATTCATGACTACATGGGTTCATAAATTTTAATCATTGAAAAAATTATTAGTATGGAAAATAAAGAATTCAAATTAGTTGACCTTATATTTGAGACTGAAGGCTGTGATGTGGGTGTCGTTTTGGATAGAGTACTAAAACGTACTCCGGACGACATTATCATGGATATGATTGACTCTGGTCTTCGCGGACGTGGTGGAGCAGGATTCCCCACAGGATTAAAATGGAAATTTACACGCAGCGAAAGTGCATATGATAAATACATCATTTGTAATGCTGATGAAGGCGAGCCTGGAACATTCAAAGATCGCGAAATCCTCGAAAGAGTTCCGATGAAAGTTTTCACAGGGATGGCGATTGCCGGTTATGCAATTGATGCAAAAGAAGGATTCATTTACATTCGTGGTGAATACCGCTTTTTACAGAAAAAACTACAATCGCAAATTGACGAATTCAATCTAATGTTAGAAAACAAAGGGTTGGACTTCAAAATTGCATTACGCTGGGGTAGCGGAGCATATATTTGCGGTGAAGAATCTGCACTTTTCGAAAGTATGGAAGGGAAACGAGGTGAACCAAGAAACAAACCTCCGTATCCAACCATTACCGGATTCAGAAACAAACCAACTGTGATTAACAATGTGGAAACATTGGTTTATGCCACTATGATTAACAAGTATGGTGTTGATAAATTTAAAGAATTAGGTACTAGAGACTCCCACGGCTCAAAAGTATTCTCCGTTTCAGGAGATACACCAAAACCAGGTATTTATGAACTGGAAATGGGATTGCTCGTTGCTGATTTTGTAAAAGAATTCGGTGATGGAGATGCCAAAGCTGTTCAAATTGGTGGTGCCGGTGGAACATGTGTTCCAAGAAAGAAATTTGATGACTTTATCATAGGATACGAAGGTGTACCAACCGGTGGTTCAATGATGATTTTCAACTCAAGTCGCTCAATGTACAACGTGCTTCACGATTATCTTGAGTTTTTTACTGAAGAATCTTGCGGACAATGTACACCTTGCCGGGTTGGATGTCAACAATTACTGAAAGGAATTGAAGCCATAAAACGCGGTGAAAGACCTCCATCCTATCTTGATGACTTGAAATCATTGGCTGCTTCAATGAGAATTGCATCAAAATGTGGTCTCGGTCAATCAGTAGCAAATCCGTTTTCTACAATTATTGACAATTTCAGAGAAGAAATCATTTATTAATTAATTGTTGAATTTTTAAACATTATTATAATGGGAAAATTTGAAGTAAATCTTAAAATAAATAATATCCCGGTAACTGTCGAAGAGGGAACGACAATTCTTGATGCAGCGAAAAAGCTAAATTTCAGAATTCCAACATTGTGTCATCACCCCGACCTTTGTGTTGCCGGAAACTGCCGTGTCTGTGTCGTTGAACAAAAAGGAGCAAAAGCATTGACAGCTGCTTGTGCAACGCCGGTTTCTGAAGGCATGGAAATCTCAACTAACTCTGCTCAGGTACGTACCGCACGCAGACATGTACTAGAGCTTTTACTTTCAGAGCATCGCTCAGAGTGTACAAGCTGTTACAAAAACGGAAAATGCGAACTGCAAGAACTTGCAAACGAATATCGTGTAAACGAAACTACATTTATGAAACTTGTGGAAGAGAAAGGATACACAATTGACGACTTTTCTCCAGCCATTATTAAAGATGATTCTAAATGTATTCGCTGCCAACGTTGCGTACGTACTTGCACTGAAATGCAAAGTGTTTCTGCGCTCGCAGTGATCAACAAAGGTGAACATCAAAAGATTGCCACCTTTATGGACAAACCAATGCATTCTGTCGTTTGTACAAACTGTGGTCAATGTGTAACTCACTGCCCAACAGGCGCATTAGTTGAGAAAAACTATATCGATCAAGTTTGGGATGTAATTAATGATCCTGAATTACACGTAGTTGTTCAAACTGCGCCTGCCGTACGTATCGGTTTGGGTGAAAGCTTAGATTTAAGTCCGGGTAATCGTGTTACAGGAAAATTGGTTTCTGCACTTCGTCGCTTAGGCTTTAATTCTGTTCTGGATACCGACTTTAGTGCCGACTTAACGATCATGGAAGAAGGGACTGAGTTACTTACCCGCCTGAAAAAAGCACTGGTTGAAAAAGATACAGAAACTGCTTTACCAATGACTACAAGTTGTTCTCCTGGTTGGATAAAATTTATTGAGCACAAATACCCCGAGTATTTGCCGAATGTTTCAACCTGTAAATCTCCACAACAAATGTTTGGAGCATTGGCTAAAACATTCTATGCGCAGAAAAAAGGATTGAAAGCTGAAAAAATTGTCTCTGTTTCAATCATGCCATGTACTGCGAAAAAATACGAAGCAAATCGTCCAGAAATGCGCGACAGCGGATACCAGGATGTTGATTACGTATTGACAACTCGTGAATTAGCAATGATGATTCGTCAGGCAGGTATCGACTTTGTGTCATTACCAAATGAAAAATATGACTCTATCATGGGTAAATCATCTGGTGCTGGTGTAATTTTTGGTGCTACCGGTGGTGTTATGGAAGCTGCCCTGCGTACTGCTTACGAAATTGTAACCGGACGTGAAGTGCCGTTTGAAAATCTCAACATTTTACCAGTTCGTGGACTGCAAGGCGTGAAAGAAGCAAAAGTACTCATCGAAAATGTTAAACCTGAATGGGGCTTCTTAGAAGGTGCTGAATTGAGCTGCGCAATTGCTCACGGACTCGCCAACGCGAAGAAACTCATGGACAAAGTTAAAAGTGGCGAAATGAGTTATCATTTCATTGAGATTATGGCTTGTCCCGGTGGATGTCTCGGTGGAGGTGGTCAACCAATCCCAGTTAACGATGAAATTCGCGAAGCTCGTATGAAAGCAATTTATGAAGAGGATTCAAGTTTGTCAATTCGTAAATCACATGAAAATCCTGAAGTGATTGCATTATACGAAGAGTTCCTTGGAGAACCTCTGGGACACAAATCCCACGAATTGCTACATACACATTATACAGGTCGTAAAAAGTACTAAACCTTACACCAATCAACTATTATAATCAAAAGAAGCTTTCCGTTATGAAAAGCTTCTTTTTTTTGATTTATACCCGAGGATAAAATACCTGCTGTGTAATACAAATTGTGTTTCAAGATAATTGATAAAGAAATTCTAAAACTACCAATTCCTGTCCCGAATTAACTTCTGGAATCATCCCGACATTACAGCAAAAGAAACATATTGTACGCAGTGAAAGTATGCGCTATTTTGATGTTTAATCGGTATAACGTATTTGTATTTCATTTTATCCAACTATCTTTGCATAAAATTTCAAATATGACAGTACTCAACAAGGTGCTTATACTATATACCGGCGGAACAATCGGAATGAAACAAACACCCAACGGAGACGAACCTGATCCGGATTTTCCGAACAAAATCGAAACCGATATCAGTCCAATTGAAGATGCCCAAATGCCGGAATTCGATATTCTTTCGATGAATCCCTTACTTGATTCCTCGAATATGAATCCGGAGAATTGGGATAAAATCGCCAAAATTATTGACGAGAACCGTAGAAAATACAAAGGGTTTGTTATTCTTCACGGAACAGACACCATGGCATATACCGCTTCTGCATTAGGATTTATGTTGAGTGGAATCAATAACAATGTCATTATTACGGGTTCTCAGGTTCCATTCAGCGTTTACGCAATGATGCCAGCGAAAATTTAATTTCATCGCTGATTATTTGTGGAAATTACAGCATTCCTGAAGTTGCACTATATTTCAACAATAAACTGCTACGCGGTTGTCGTACAACCAAAACGGATGCTTCTGCATTTGATGCGTTTGAATCGCCAAATTTCCCGCCGCTTGCAGACATTGGCGTTAACATCAACCTAAAAAGACAATGGTCGTACAGCATTCATTTAAAAAGGGAACTGATTCAAAATAAATTAAAGCGAACAAAGCCGATCCAGTACTTTAGTCTCGATCAACAAAAAATACCGAATGAAATTGCCGTACTCAAACTCTTCCCAGGAATATCAGCCAGATTCGTTGAACACATTATTACCGAAGAAATTAAAGGAGTAGTTATTGAGGCATACGCTGCCGGAAACGGACCAACGAAATCGGTGAATCCCGAGTTATTTAATGCATTAAAAAGGGCATCAGAACATACGGTTTTAATTGCTGTTACACAATGCTTACGAGGCCGCGTACATCTGGATTCGTATGCAGCATCGCTGAAAGCCGCAGGAGTAATTTCCGGGCATGATATGACATTAGAAGCTGCGGTTACCAAGCTTTAGGGACCTTCTATTAATTATTTGATATCTAAACAAGGATATAATCTGAAAAAAGTAAATTCTCTGATGCAAAAAAATCTGATTGGAGAAATGGGCAATATTGAGGAATAAAGCTATCCCGCAAGACAATCAGACTCCTTGATTAATCGTTCGACTTGTTCTTTTACAGGTTCAATCCTATGCACAAATTCAATTCCCGGGCCTGCAACCCAAACACTTTTATAAGTAGCGGAAAAAGCAGCTCGTTCAAGTATTTTCATTCCGCGTTTCATTGCCAGACCTTTCAAAACACGACGAATTTTTTTATGACGATATAGAAAGCGAGTAAAGGCAGTTGATTTTGTCCCGATACGTTTAACATAATCCGTATTGATAACATGCAATGGCGCTCCTGACAACTTTTCCGTTTTCACGATATCCTTTGCAGAGCAAGTAATAACCGCTTGTTTATACGCTTTAGAAATCGGGGCTTCCAGAGATGCCAAAAACAAACTTCCAATAGACACTCCTGCAACACCAACCTTCATAGCTTCATCAAGTGCTTTTCCGGTTGAAATTCCACCGGCGTAAATAATAGGCACATCAAATTTCGATAACAACTGCTGACAAAACCACTTACCAGACAAACTTCCCGGATGCCCACCTGCCGTATTATTTACTGCAATCAAGCCATCGGCGCCAAGAGAAACCACTTTTTCTGCATATTTCATATCAGTTACATCGCAAAACACAGGAATTTGTTTTAAATGGCATGCCTTAATGACCTTTTCAGGATTCCCTAAGGATGTAATTACAAATCCAAGCTTATGAGTCAAGCAAACCTCTAGTTGGCTGTCTAACAATAAGTTTGACCGATTAACAATCAGATTTACGCCAAAAGGTTTATCTGTTTTTGATATTAAGCGTTTCAAGGCTTCGTCCAGTTCCTTTATACTACGATAATTTGCCGCAGGGAAAGCAGCTGTAATTCCAGACTCAATCGCAGACAATATCATTTGCTCGCTACTGATTAGAAACATCGGAGCCATTATAATTGGATATTCAATATCCAAAATATCGCTTAGTAATTTATTCATTTCTAATGCAAAATAAGAAATAATATCGGTAAATAAAAAATGGGGTGTTCAAAAGTTAATTTGACGCACCCCATTATTTTTAGATGTATTGTAGATGATCAATTGTATAACGCAAACCTAAGGTAAAAATTTCAAGGAAAATAATCTTTGGGATAAAAAGGAAGTTTTTGTGATAATTCGGAAGAGCAGTAATAGCAAGCAACTACAGCGCGTCCTTCAATTCACTTCATATCTCGTTGATGCTCAAGATAGAAAGGCCGACTAACAGGAATTTCAACTTCCAGCGGTAAAATTTTCAAATTTGCTTTTCGAGAATTACCTAATATCACATATGGCTGACTTAAATTAAACAGAAAAGATTTATGAATACGGACAATATCATCAAAATCAGACAACTGTTCAAGAAAATCCTGCAGTGACAATCTCAACATTTCATTTTCCAATGTCCCATCCTCCGGATTAAAATAAAATGCTTTCACATAATTTCCGTCTGATTGGGCATAAACAAAGGTTTCCGGATAAAAAACAAGCTGCTCATTTTTTCCGTTTCCCACAACACATATTGTTTTTCCCTCAGTAACTAATGTATCCGTTTCAGCGGAAACAATTTGCAATCCTGATTTTATCATAACAAATTGAAGAAACTCAAAAACGACAGCAGTTACCCCAGCAACTTCGGCACCAACCAATAAAAAACGAAAATAAGTGACAGGAAAAAGCGATTCAATATAAAACACATTTAAAAACAAATACTGTCTGATTAAATAATTTATGCTTGTAATTGAAAACACAGTAAAAAACAGCCACAAAACTTCCTTCCATAGCTTCCATACCGGCGAAGCTTTAGGCAACATACTCAACGCAAGATAAAACCCTCCCCCCATAACGATTCCATAAATCAAGCTCATAATTATTTTAACATTAGCAGGATATAAGGAAAAGCCATACGGCATAAAGCGGATATCAATAAAAATGTGTGACAAGGCAGATAACACAGGAACAATCCAGATTGGACCAATTGCAAATCCTTTAACCACACATAGATTCCAAATATCTCTTGAATGACAGGAAGAATCAAAGAAGTCAGAACTAAGTTGTTTCAAAACTGCTTTTATCATCTTTTTTTTGTATTTTAGCAGCTATAAAAATAGCAGGATATTTTTAGCTATACAAGCTTTATTAGCATCAATTCAGAAATAACTAAAAATTGAGTGAATGGATCCACTTTGGTTAAGCATTGCCTTTTTATTTGGATTTTTGTTTAAAAAAATCGGGCTCGCCCCTATGATTGGCTATTTAATTGCCGGATTTATACTGCATTACCTTGGCGCAGAGCCCGGTGATACACTTGATACAATTTCAGATTACGGCATTCAATTGCTATTATTTACGATTGGATTAAAACTCAAAATTAAACCACTGCTAAAACCTGAGGTTTGGGGCGGTGCAGGTTTACACATGATTATCTCCATAATTGCAATTATCGGCGGTGTGTTTTTATTGGGTTTCACTAGTTTATCAGCCTTTGAGAATTTAAGTTGGAAATCGGCTGCAATGATTGCATTCGCCATGAGCTTTTCAAGTACTGTATTCGCTGTTAAAGTTCTGGAAGACAAAGGAGAAACAACTTCACTACATGGAAAAACTTCCATTGGTATTTTAATTATTCAGGATGTTTTTGCCGTTATTTTTCTCGCAATTGCTGCAGGGAAAGTACCAAATATTTACGCAATCGGACTCCCTGTCGCATTACTTATTTTGCGGCCTATCCTATTTTATTTGCTAAAGCACGCAGGACACGGTGAAATTTTAGTATTGCTGGGACTCTTCATGGCACTGATTCTCGGTGCAGAACTGTTTAAATTTGTCGGACTTAAAGAAGATTTAGGTGCGCTTGTCATGGGAATGCTCATTGCCTCTCATCCCAAAGCCAAAGACATGCTCGATGATTTGTTGCTGTTTAAAGATGTTTTCCTTATCGGATTTTTCCTCTCAATCGGGTTTTCCGGATACCTCACTTGGGAAATCATGCTGGTATCGCTCATCATTTTAACGGCACTGATTGTAAAAACACCACTGTGGTTTTTCGTATTAAGTCGCTTTAAACTGAGAGCGAGAACCTCTTTTCTAAGTGCCTTGACTTTATCAAACTTTAGCGAATTTGGGCTGATTGTTGCTGCCGTTGCTGTTACAAATCAGTGGATACCAAAAGATTGGCTAACCATACTTTCTGTCGTAGTCGCTTTAAGTTTCATTATTGCAGCTCCGGCAAATACAAAGTCTTATACCTATTTTTCCAAATTACATGGTTTTCTAAATCGGTTTGAAACCACAACACGACTTAATTATGATAAAACCTATGACATTGGGGATGCTGAAATCCTAATTTTTGGAATGGGAAGGTTTGGAGTCTCGGCTTATGATGAATTACAACGAAATTATGGACAAAAAGTACTCGGACTTGATTACGACGAAGATAAAGTAAGAATTAACAAAGAAGCCGGACGAAGAGTTCTGCATGATGATGCAACAGATATGGATTTCTGGGAAAAAATAAGACTGGATTCCGACCGAAAAGATCAAGTAAAAGTTGTTTTACTTTGCATGTCTGATATACGGTCTAATTTATATGCACTGGAACGTTTGCAAAGATATAATTTTAACGGACTCATTGGTGCAACCGGTCGTTTTGATGATGAAGTGGAATTGTTAAAAAAGCATGGTGTTCACTCTGCTTATAATTTATATGCTGAAGCAGGTATCGGTTTTGCTGACCATGTATGCAGAAATTTATGCGCAGTTGACGAAGAAAAACAGAGCTAATCGATTGATGGATATTTTTGCCACAAATCATGTTCTGTTTCAATAAGTTGTATCCAATTTTCCCATGAATTGGACAAGAAACTCATGTTCAATTCCCCATTGGAATTAAAAAGTTTGGAATCAATCGGTTTCAAGCCGGCAGTCCATCCAAGCTCACCTTTATCAAGAGTTAGCATTCGAGAATTAAAATACTGCCAGAAAAAAACATCAGCCATACTGAAAATTTCCATCTCCGATTCAGAAACAGCAACTCCTATTTCATTCATATATGGATAAATTCGTTCATATGACAACCAGTTTTTATCATAAATTGCATTTTCTTCATTGTTACGAATTACGGGACAAATAAAAACCGGGCGAATTTCCATGATTCTACGTTTTGAATCATAAACCGCTTCCTGCAATAATTTGTAAGCAATGATTTCCGAGTTTTTCACTTCTGGCAAAATCATTGAGTCCAATTCAAATCCATCATGTATTTCAATGCGCTGAAAATCCTTATGTTTCAGGTTTTCTGACAACAAATTCAAAAACACTTTCCCAGAAAACAAATACTCATTATTCTCAGGGAGAATAACAGTCATCATGCGCTTGGAAAATAGCACATCTTTCTCGTGCAATTTAAAATACTCAAACCAATCAGAATCATTACGATACGGAACATAAGCTAAATCATTTAGTTTTCCGCCGGGATGAAGAAATACAAAGCTGTTAGAATATTCTCTTTGCAGAAGCTCGGCTCCTTCCTCATTCCACATTGTCCATATCCCAATGCGTTGATTGTTATAAAACTCGCCTTCCGCTTTCTTTACTCCATCGTTATAATACGACACATATTTTCCGTTCAATTTCCCTTTATTAACTTGGTATTCAGCAGAATAAGTATCGGTTTTTATCTCAAAAATCTGCTGAGCAAATAGACTGACACTAACAATCAGAATCAAAATAATCCCACTCAATTTTTTCATATGCCATGTGCTTTTAGTACAGACAAATCTATGAAAAATAATGGAAAAACACGCATATTTTTCGATTCACAGTTTATCCGGCATCTGTTATTATTTATGTGCAGGGTTAAAGCCCGGTTGCTCTTTTCACTGTAAAACCAAGCAATTAATTATCAAAAAACACGACTCAATTAAGCGTAACCTTTAGGTCACAGAATAATCATACTACTGCTTCACAAACGAGCCGCTTAACAAGATCTCTCCTTGCATAATGCGAATTACATACTGCCCGGGAGTCAGTTTGCGGATATTCAATTCATATTTCGTTGCATCAAACTTACCGTCAGAAATCAATTTCCCTGAAATATCATACAATGCATAATACTTCTGACCGGATAAACCAGTTTCAAGCATTACAAAGGATTGCGCCGGCACAGGATAGAGCGTTAATCCGGATATCGTACTTGCTGTAAATACACCCACCGGAATATCCAATGATTTTTCGACATCATCAGCAGCTTCATAATTATTGTCACCGGATTGCGAAGCAGTAATGACAATAATTCCCGATGCAATAATTTCCAGACTATTCCCGGTAATTACAGCAACATTGGGGTTCTCACTTTGATAAGTTACAATCAGCCCGGAGCTTGCAGTGGCATTTAATGTAACAACACTACCAATCTCTAAACCTGTTAAATCCTGAGTCCAAGTAATTTCTTGGCTTGCCTGATTCACTGTCACATCAACGGTTCCGCTGACTGTTATGTAATTTATTGCATCGTCGGGTGTGAATGTGACATCGGCAGTATAGACACCTAAAGCAGGCACAAAGGTCGGATTATCGAAACTAAACACACCGGAGACAGAAGCATCACCTCCATTCAATACAGATGCCGCCAAGTTTTGTCCATATTCGATATCACTTGCAGTCGCCCAGGCGTTTATTGTTGGTGTTCCCTGCAATACAGTCACTTGAGCAGTTCCAAAAGCCTGATAATATGTTGCCGCATCATCCGGCACAAATTTCACTTGTACGGTATGCGTTCCTGTATTTAAAATATCTAATGGATTAACAAACTCAAATGAGCCGGCAGCCACAGTGCTACCACCTGAAAGTACAGATTAATCAAGAGTTTGTCCGTAATCAATATCTGCTGCAGTTGGCCAGGCAGTTACTTCTGGATTATCCAGGTCAATTGCCATATTTTCGAAGAAAGAAATTTTATCATCGGTTGCAAATGCGAGGAAAAAGTCAATATCACCATCCAATTCCTTATCGAAGGCAATGGCGCTAGTCATATTTGTCGTATTTTGGAGGAAGTAGGTTTGAGTAAAATTCTGGGAGGCATCATCAGCTACCCACTGATTTTCCCACGGCAAATCGTAACGAATGAAAATGCATTGTTCCGGCAAATGCGGAATTAATCTTTCAGAAAGATTTTCAACAAAGCATCCGTAACTATCCATATCCGGCTGAATTTCGGGACCATAAGGTAAATAAGCATACGAATAGATATCATTGACATTTTGTATCAACACCAACATATCATCATGAATAAAGGGAGCATTGGATGTTTGCGGAATGACAAAATCACAACTGGCATTCAAATCAAAAGCTTTAGGATACAGCCCCTTATTATGCTTCAAGTTTGCCCAGTAGCGAAATTGTTGAAGAATATTCGTTGATTCAATTTCCTGTATTGCTTTTTGTGTCACAAAGTTATTTTTCTCAGCATTTTATGCAAAAATATGTACATGAGATTTCTCATAAGCTAAGGCTTACCCGCCATTCTCAACTGGCAAGCTGAGAAACGCAGAGACGCAAAGCAGCGCAAACACAGCTACTTATTTTGTGCACCACAAGTTGTCCACAAGCAATTAGACCTGATAATCAGCGCAGTAGGTTTTTAAGAATTGAAATTTGGGTCACGCATTACAAAATCAGGAGCCATGGATTTTCAAAAGATTTGTATTTTAAACTGACTTTTGTACTTTTACATATCTGTAATACGGCAGAAAGCATCAAATCATATTTTGAA
>CAYOUD010000018.1:19738-27058 GCA_964407055.1 uncultured Bacteroidales bacterium
TTTTGTACTTTTACATATCTGTAATACGGCAGAAAGCATCAAATCATATTTTGAAATCACAGGTTATGAAAACAATACGTTTGTGCATTGGCACTAATGATAAAATTCATATTGCAAACACGCATATGGGTGATACAGAAACATTTTGCATTTTTGAAATCAACGAAAATGGCGAAAGTCAATTCATTGAGACTAGAAAAAACACAGTTAAAGATATGGATCATTCCAAAGCAGACAAAATGAGTGCAATACTTGATATTGTAAAGGATGTAGATATTCTCATTGCTACTGAAAAAAGTCCAAATTTTGTAAAAATCGCAAGTACAACAAGATATCAACCCATTATCATTAAAACACAAGCCATAAAGGATGCACTTAGGATACTTTCAAAAAATTGGACAGAGATAACAAAACTCATAAACCGAAGACAAGCAGAAGGTTATTCCGTTGTTATTCCGGTTTTTACTGATTAAACGACAGTTTAGAAAATGCTTCTTGATATTTTTTTAAAGTTGATTCTCCGAAACAAACTAAATACACTTCCTCCAAAGTTGTCTGCGAAGCTAAATGATATGCCACTTCATGTAATGCAATATCAACCGCTAAATATAAAGGAAAACCGTACACCCCGGTACTGATTGCAGGAAAAGCAATGCTTTTTAATTGATACTCGGCTGCAATTTTTAAGCTGTTACGATAAGCCGATTCTAATAAGGCTTTTTCGTTATAATTTCCACCTCGCCACACTGGGCCAACGGTATGAATCACATAGTTTGCGGGTAAATTATAGGCTTTTGTAATTTTTGCCTCTCCAGTTTCGCAACCATTTAAGGTTTTACATTCAGCTAATAATTTCGGTCCGGCAGCTCGGTGAATTGCACCGTCAACACCACCACCGCCAAGCAAGGTTTTATTTGCTGCATTGACAATGGCATCAAGGTCGAGTTTTGTAATATCTCCTTCAACAATTTTTATTTTTTCTTTCATAATTATGCTGATTTCAAATATTAATACTCTATGCCTTTTCGTGCCTCTACACCATGCTGATAATAATGCTTGATTTCTTTCATTTCGCTTACCAAATCAGCAGCATCGATAATTTCCTGAGGAGCATATCGACCGGTTATTATCAATTCTAAGGAGTCGGGTTTTTCACGAATAATTTCCAGCAGATCCTCCACTTCAAAAAGATGATAATACAGTGCAATATTGGCTTCATCCAACACAAGCAAATCATATTTTTCTGACTGTATAATTTGTTTTACCTCCTTTAATCCGCGCTGGGCAGCCACAACATCTTCAGGCTTTGGTTTTTCGTAAATAAAACAACCTAAACCATATTGCTGAATGGTAATATCCGGAAGATATTTTGAAACAGCCTCTATTTCTGCATAGGTTTTCCCTTTAACAAATTGAGCGAAAAACACCTTTTTACCCGCTCCTACAGCACGCAAAGCCAAACCAAAAGCAGCCGTGGTTTTTCCTTTTCCGTTTCCGGTATAAACTTGTGTATAAGATGTCATTTTGGCAATTCCTCCTTTAATAATTCACACTAATTCTGCGCTTTATTATGTTCTACCCAAATCAAATCAGAGGTGTTATATCCAATACCATCAGCAATTTTCAAGTATTGATGTTTTATATTCTCAGGAATTTCAGTTTCTCTTGACAAGATCCAAAGATAATCTAAGCTGCTACCACAAACCAAAGCGTACATATAATTTTCATCAAGTGCAATGACATTATAACCGGCATAAAACGGTCCGAAAAATGAGACTTTCAGCATAGCGACACTCTCATCTCCAACAAATTTTGCTTTTCCAATCGCCTGCTCCCAGGTTTTTTCAGTATAATCATATCCCCTATTTTCCACACGGATAGTCCCATTGTCATTGACAGAATATTCTGCGGTGGTATTATTGAGCCCTTCTTCAAACTTAAAGTCGAGCCGAGCAATTTCATACCATTTTCCCAAATAACGGATTTTCTCAAAATTTTTCACTGCCTCTGCTCATTTTGGAATGGTTGAGCAAGAGAATAACACACTTGCAATCAGGATACTAAGTAAAACAACAATATATTTTTTCATGCAAAATCACATTTAAGAACACAATGTACTAAAAAGTCGGTATTTATCAAACAAAATGAGATGATTCATAAAAAAACCGGATTTCTCATTTAGGTTTTAACTTGTCGCACAGCATCAATCACAGTTCCATCAACCCATTTAATAACCGCAATTACTTTATCTGTAAATTCAGGTTTTTTAGGTACGCCACAAATTTTATCGGCTTCTGCTTTCAACTCCTCAATGCTAACAATTGGCAAATCGGAATTTTTTAATTTTTCAATTAAATCGGTTCGTTTCGGATTAATTGCAATTCCACGTTCAGTAATAATTACATCAATAAGCTCACCCGGACCGGTAATTGTTGTTACCTCATCGACAATAACGGGGATTCTGTCACGGAATAAAGGCAAAGGAAGGACTACGGTTTTTCCAAACAAACAGTTTTGCCAACCTCCGATTCCATGCAATAAATATCCATCAGAGTGAGTGACCACATTGGCGTTAAAATTGACATCCACCTCAGTTGCACCAAGAATTACGACATCCAACATGCTGGCAAAATTTCCTTTTCCATGGTAATTATAACTGGTAAATGGACTGGTATTCACATGATTTGGATAATCGCGCATTGAGCGAACGCCTTCAAGGTCAAATGTTTGTCCGTCAAGGATATAATCAGTGAGCCCTTCTTCAAGCATTTTAACCAGATATTTATTTGATCCGGCCCTCACAAAACGGGCTTTAATTTTTCTTTCACGAAGTTTATTGGCAAAAAACTCGCCCACAGCAAGCGATGTTCCCCCGGCACCGGATTGAAATGAAAATCCGTCCTGAATAATTCCTGCCTGATCACAAAATTCAGCAGTTAGTTCGGCAATCCGCAAGCGATCAGGACTTTTTGTAATTCGGGTTGTTCCTGACACAATTTTCTCAGAAATTCCAATTACATCAACCTCAACCGTGTAATCCACATAATTTCCATGAATTTGCCAAGGGATGCAGGGGAAAGGCACGATATTATCTGTCGCAACAATTACTTTATCAGCAAATTGCGAATCAGCAAGTGCAAAACCCAACAAACCACAAGCAGCATCACCATGCACTCCATTAGCATTCCCAAAAGGATCTGCAGCAGGTGCGGCAATCACAGCAATATCTATATGTACTTCGCCATCTTGTACTGCTTGATACCGCCCACCATGTGAACGCAAAACGCCAACCCCGTTCATCTTTCCCTCGGAGGCAAAACGCCCCAAAGCACCATTCATGCTACCTTCAATGCGATTAATGACACCACTTTCAAGCTGTTTTATCATCGGCTCATGACAGGGGAAAGATGCAGAAGGAAACCAGCGCAAATCTTTAACTCCAAGTTCTGCCGCAATATCAAAAATCTGATTAGCAATCAGGTCTCCATCACGAAAATGGTGATGCGTAGAAATTGTCATTCCATCTTTTAATCCTGACTTAATCAATGCTTCTTTGAGCGATGCAACACGTTTATCTCCATTCTCTGGATAATCGGCACATGTTGCAATTGGAGGAGCGTATTTTCTACCTTCCGGACGATGCTTACCAACGCCTTTAAACGGGATTTGTTTTTCACCATTTATGGCTTCGGGAACCATTCGTCCCAATGCATTTTTTATCATTTTAGTTGACATAATCTTTCCTCCAGTTTTTTGAAATCAGGTTAAACTTTATGGCAAGGTCAATGGTTTTCATTGCACGTTTTACAACGGGCGGGTCAATCATTTTACTTCCCAACGCAACCACACCAAGTCCTTTTTCTTCTGCTTTATGGAAGGCATCAGCAATTTTACAAGCTTTATCAATTTCTTCCTCTGTTGGTTTGAAACAATCCTTAATTACCGCAATTTGTCGTGGATGAATGCATCCAAGGCCTTCAAAACCCATACGTTTAGAAACCCCAACCGTATTTCTGAGTCCCTCTTCGTCTTCAACATCAGAAAAGACAGAATCGATGGGTTGAATACGAGCCGCTTTTGCAGCATTTACCAAACGGGAACGTGCCCATTCAGATTCTTTCCCTTCACGTGTGCGTTGTGTTCCCAAATCAGCAGTATAATCCTCCAAACCGATTGCCAACGCCACCACATTTTCACTTGCTGAAGCAATTTCATACGCATTTTCGACACCGAGTGCTGACTCAATGATTGGCATCAGATACATTGGATGCTTAGGTTTTAACGCATCAATTGCTTTTTCAAGCTTGTGAATATACGCAGCCGTTTCACATTTTGGAACTAAGATTAAATTGACATTATGAGGGATAATGTATTTCAAATCTTCAATTCCCATATCGCCCTGATTGATACGAACCATGCGCTCTGCGCCATAAAGATCCAAAGCTCGGAGCGTGTTACGAACCATATATCGAGCCTCTTGTTTACGTGCAGGTGCAACAGAATCTTCAAGGTCGAGAATCACACCATCCGGAGAATGCAACCCGGCATTCAGCATCATACTGGGATTATTTCCGGGCAAATAGAGTCTGGTAAAACGAAATCTGTCTTTTGTGGTTGTATATTGATTTTCCGGCAAGAACTCCGGAAGATATTCTTTATCATTATCAAGAAGCTGTTTAATTGCTGTTTCAACCCGAGCTGCAATAATATAATCTAATGCTCCGGCATCCACGATGTCAATGCGAGCATTTTTCACACCAAAATGCTCAAGTATCTCAAATACAAGTACCTGTATTTTATCGCCATACAAAGCTTTCACTTTACTTTTAAGCTGAAATTGAATTCCACCGGATTGCAACATTTCAAGCTCTACCCGACAATCAGACCGAACTTTAGGGCCTTCGTTTCCGGCTATTGCAATTTGTTTTGTCATAGTTTCTATTCCATTGATTCCTCACAAAGATATAAAAAGAGAAAAGGATAAATACGATTTTTTAAAAAATTCGCTTTGTGCTTTGCAACACAGAAAAGGAACAGGTATTCTCCATTAATAATTCAACAAATATTTCAACCACACAATCTTTTTGCCGTGGAATTCAGTAATGGAAGTTTGGGTTTGTAAATTTTCGAGATTTGAATGGGTGATTTTTCCTGCTGCGACAATTTGTAAGCGTCCTGCGGAAAGCGAATGCAGTTGATTAAGCAAGGCAATTCCTTCTGCAGCGGTTTGTGCTTGTCCGGAAGTCAGTAATCGATTGGCGCCGGTTTTTATGACATCCTCAAGTGCCTGCAGCGGGTTGGGACATAAATCAAAGGCTTTGTGAAACGTAAAACTCATGGATTCGCACAAATCTACGAGAATTTTACTTCGCTCAACATCGATATCTCCATTTGGTAACAACACACCGGAAACCACGCCGGCAGCACCCAACAAACGGCATATCTCAACATCATCTTTCATGCTTTCAAACTCTGCATCCGTATAGACAAAATCTCCATCACGAGGACGCACCATGCACATTACGGGGATATCCACAGCATGAATCACCGATTTCATCACACCATATGCGTTTGATGTCCCGCCACAAGCCAAATTATCGCAAAGTTCGAGTCTTTCTGCGCCATTTTTTTTCGCAATTAATGCTTGCTGCAAATTTTCAACGCAGGCTTCTCGGATGATATTCATAGGTTTTCGTAATTTTCAATATGTTCTTTAAAGTCCACAAAAAACTGTTCCATAATGAACATATTTTTCATCATAAACTCCCACATTTTATCCCAATCGGCTTTTTGAAAAATATCTACATCCTTCATCTGCACATATATCCGAGCACATTCGCGCCCTTCTTCCGTTACAAAAGCATCATTCCAAACTAAAGCATCCTCCAATTCTGCTTCAAGTAAATGCCTAATTCCTTCAAAGCTTTCCATGAGCAAAGCTTCCTTAAATTTATTCTTAAAATAAATTTCAAATCCAAGTGCAACACACTCACGATCAACATCAAAGCGAAGTGTAAGTCCTTTCACCCCGGTTTGTTTCAGCATCCATGATTTTTTCAATCCCAGTTTACGCCGCTCCTGTTCTGACATCGCTTTAAAGCGATTCCAGAATTCCACACGTAATGCTTTGGCTTCCTCTTTACTGAACATGCTGCAAATATACGGCTTTGTTCGAGAAATAGGCAGAGATAAGGGTTGGGTTTGGGATGGAGTTGGAGATATTTTTCAAAAAGCTGATTGTTCTTCTTTAGTGGGTTTGTGGTTTCTCGCTATGCGGTTTTGCTTTTCTATGGCATTATAAAAGTTTCCTTTGGTACGGTTGACAATA
Organism: uncultured Bacteroidales bacterium; assembly: GCA_964407055.1. Classification (GTDB taxonomy): domain Bacteria; phylum Bacteroidota; class Bacteroidia; order Bacteroidales; family ML635J-15; genus JAQIBY01. The sequence continues at coordinate 26,067 of CAYOUD010000018.1, forward strand.
TAAATACGGTTTGGCAATATTACCGTTCCTAAAAACTTTACGCCTGTGCTGTAATGTTGTAAATAAATTTTATCGGGATGCAGGGTGAGTTTTAAAGTTAAAAGTAAAAAGTTTGAAAGTTTTGGTAATGCAGATTTTAAATACGCTTTACTTTGGTGTATTAAAACAAAATCATCAACATACCTACCATAATGTTTTATGTTCAATTCTCGTTTAACCCAATGGTCAAATTCATTCATGTAAATGTTACCAAATAATTGAGAGGTTAAGTTGCCTATCGGTAAGCCGCAATTGGGCATACTGTGAAACAGGATTTTGTTGTTGGGCAAATCGTTCCAATCACTTTGTTTTCCTTTAACGATGCAGTTTTTTGTTGGGTCGTTGCAAATGGTTTTACGGCAAAGTTCTATCAATAAGGGTTTATCGGGTTCGTTATATTTTGTGTTTATAAATTCGGTAAGTTTTTTGAAAAGAATTTGCTTGTTAATGCTCATAAAAAAGCCCTGCAAATCAAGTTTTAAAATGTAACAATCTTTTGTATAATTTGCTGAACATTGACGAATAAATTTATCTATCCGATGTATGCCAAAATGAGTGCCTTTGCCTGTGCGACAACTGTAACTATCGTTAATAAACTGTTTTTCAAACAGATTGATGTGCTGATTAGCAGATTTGTTAATATGATGATTAAGACTGCTTTGAATTTGTACATTGTTTTCATATTTATTAATTTTAAAATTATTACTACTTTTTTGTTTTCATTGTTGTAATTATAGAATTCAACAATTTTTTGATACTGATTATTGATGCATTTAAGGGTACTTCTAATAATTCTTTTGCATCAAGATTTTCAGCGTTTTTCATAGACAATGAAATTTTTTGAAGCACTATCGGGATAATGCAATAAAATTTGAATAATTTTGGCTGCACTCGGCATAGCTCAAGCAAGCTTGGCCCTGCCCTCATTTCCATAATTTTGGCTGCACTCGGCA
>CAYOUD010000019.1:0-17991 GCA_964407055.1 uncultured Bacteroidales bacterium
ATGGTAGTATATTGACATATGCAAATACGCTTAATTTTGCGATGAATAATGCAGGCTAGTTCAAATTAGTATAGAATGAATTGTATCGGCAATTTTGATTCACAATCGGTATAACTATTTGCGGTGAATTTTTCGGGATAATTTGTGCTATCTTTCGGGTGAAAACAAGCTAAATCGTTATAAATGCTACGATCTCGAACATAAATTGGATTACAAGTTGTCGTGAGAGGAGTTTGCTGTACAAACAAGTTGTAGCTCATTTAAAATTAAAATAAGGCTCAAAAAATGCTTAGTTTGAGCTTAATTTAGTATGTTTGTGAGCTAAAAAACATGCAATGATTGATTCAAGAGAAAAACAAATAATCGATTTCATCCAAAAAGCAGGAGAATGTTCGTCAAAAGAGATTTTTGATGAAATAGAATTGTCTGTAAGTTACGCAACTGTAAAAAGATTGTTGACAAAATTAATTTCGTTAAACTATATTTCAACAAAAGGACAAGGCAAAGGGACAAAATATTTGATTTCTCCTGCATTTAAAGTAATTCAACCAATAGATGTTGACAAATATTATGAAAAAGAGATTGATGAAAGACAAATAAAAGAAAAATTCAATTTTCAAATTATCCAAGATGTTCTTTCAAAACATAATGTGTTTACTGAGAGTGAATTGGGAAAGTTAGACAAGCTTCAAAAGATTTTTCATCATAATATTTCTCAATTATCAGCGGCAGAATACAAAAGAGAGTTTGAACGCCTTGCTATTGATTTGAGCTGGAAATCCTCACAGATTGAAGGAAACACTTATTCGTTATTAGAAACAGAGAGACTTTTAAAAGAGAAAGAAACAGCCGCGGGGAAAACAAAAGAAGAGGCAGTGATGCTTTTAAATCATAAAGATGCCCTTGACTTTATTATTGAAACACGAGATTATCTAAATCCATTAAGCGTTTCAAAGATTGAAGATATTCATAGCATTTTGGTAAAAGAACTTGATGTTGAAAGAAATTTAAGGAAAAGACGTGTTGGTATCTCTGGTACGAATTATAAACCATTGGATAATCAGTTTCAGATTGCAGAAGCACTAAAAGACACCTGTGATTTAATCAATAAAAAGTCAAGTGCATTTGAAAAAGCACTACTAGCGCTAGTTTTGATTTCCTACATTCAACCATTTATGGATGGAAATAAAAGAACTGCGAGGATTGTAAGCAATGCAATTTTAATGAGTGAGAAAGCTTGTCCTTTGTCGTTTCGAACAGTAGATTCTATTGATTATAAAAAAGCAATGCTGCTATTCTACGAACAAAATAACATCTCAAATTTCAAGGCGATTTTTATAAATCAATTTGAATTTGCTGTCGATACATATTTTTAAGAAGAAAGAAAAAATGAGACTATTCTATGCCTCCTGTTTTGCTTTAAGAAATCGGATGGCATGATTATTTTAATAGAAACGTGAATTAAACAGGTAGCTGGTGTTAGGCACGTAACATACCGCCATCGCTTAATCCGGCCTTTCTCACTTTTTTTTAAGTTAATTTTCGCATTTCCCTACCTTTCTATTTCTCACAGAAAGCGCTAACCTGCATTATTCATTCTCAACTTCAGGAGTTTGAATTCTATCCAGATAATTTAAAATCTCAGCATGCAATGATTTAATTTGCTTAAAAGTTTGCGGATTTGTTTTTTTGATTTTATAGTACCATAAATCGCGACGAATTAGTGCAAACCATTCAGCATATAATTGAGCGAGTAATCCGGTAATACCGATTGATGCCAGATAAAGCAATGCCCAAAGAAGATTGTCAGTAATTGCCCAGAAAATCCCTGCCTGAGTCAAATAAAATATTGGCAATGCAAATAAAGCCCATACAAATTTTACTGATGAATGAAATTGCTTGTCTTTTATCAATAAGACTAATGTTTTTGGAATGATATACGTCAATAAATTGTTAACTAAACCATAAACAAAAATAGGGGAGAAAACTAGAAGTAATAAGGCATTCCACATTAAGCGAAATGCATTGATTTTTTCTTTTGCAATTGATTGATTCTTTAGTCCATATTTTGTTCGCAGCTCAGTATAATCATTCATTTTTTGATGCAAAGTTTCCATCTCCTTAGGATACTTTTCAGCAAACTGATCGAGCATTTTTATGGTCATCTGATCGGCGATAAAACGATTGCTTTGATTGAGTTCGTCAAATTTTAGCCGTTTTGCCATGTATTTAAAATATATGGTTCGAACAGATTCGTAAAGATCATAAAAATCAAGCGTATTAATGTGTATGACAAGTGGTTTCGTTGCTTCCTTCATGTCATCACGTAAAGAAAGCATTGCCTGATTTGCATTTTCTTCATATTGTGCTTTGTAATCGGACGCTAAAATCGGTTTCCCGTAGCGCACATGTAAAATACTGCGGAACGTATTGTATTTGCTGTAATAAATGCCTACCGGGATAATTTTAACTCCAAGTTGGAAATTGTGTTTTTCTTCAGCTAAAAATGCAATGCGGGGAATCCCTTTTTTAAAACTGAGCAGATGTCGTTTATCACTATGGGCAGCCTCTGGGAAAAGCCCAATCGAACGGTTTTTCTCTAGTACTTCTGTTGCTGAGTCGAAGCTGTCTTCATTATGCTTTAAGCTACTGATACCATTGCGAATCCGATAAACGGGAAGAATTTTTAACCAATGGAAAATTGCAGAAAGTAAGGGTATGTCAAAAATATCACCACGAGCCAAAAAAACCACTTGTTCTCTTGCCGAAAATGCAATTGCCAACGGGTCCATTAGGGCATTTTGATGATTTGGTGCAAAAATTATCGGTTCTCCTTTGGGGATATTTTCTTTCCCTTCAACCACAATTTTTCTGTAAAATAAATTGTGCATTAATTCCACATAAATACTGAGAATTCGATACGACCACGAATATTGTGTGATATGTTTGATTTGTTTTTTATTCATCGCTATAAGGTATTCGTTTCCAGACGCTTGCAATTCCAAGTCCGGCAATAATATGCCAAACTCCCCACCATGCCGTAATCACGGCCATTCCGCCAACTTGTATGTCGTCAAATAATCCGCTGGTAAAAATTAAAACCAAACCTAATCCTGAATTTTGAATTCCGGTTTCAATTGTCACCGTGCGTCGGTTTCGTTTTTTGAGTTTAAACAAACTTGCAAAACCGTATCCCGTTGAGAGCGCAACCAAGTTGTGAAGAAAAACAACAAGAATAATTGCTCCGATATAATTTAAAAAATGATCAAAATTATTTGAGAAAATCATTACTACCATTCCTAAAAAGAAAAATAATGAAATGTTTTGAATGGTTTTATGTATTTTTTTCGTTGTTTTTGGAAACTTCCAAGCGAAAGCAATACCGAGAGTAATCGGAATTCCGAGTAATAATATGACCGTTTTAAACATAGTAACCGGATCAATTTCAATGGGTTGAAGTAGCTCCGAGTTTGCCGCAAACAATCCGCCGTAAAACATGAAATTAATCGGGGTCATGAAAACTGCGCCTATCGTTGCAATGGCCGTTAATCCGACCGACAAGGCAGGATTTCCATTGGCAAATGTAGAAATGAAATTCGAAACATTACCACCCGGACAACTTGCAACCAATATCATGCCCATGCCCACACCTACGGTAATTAAGCCGAGTGAATGTAAAATCATAACAAGTCCGAAAGTAACTGCAGGTAATAAAACAAATTGTGATATCACGCCGACAATTGTTGCTTTTGGCTTAACAATTAGGTTTTTAAGACTTTGTGGTGTGATTTTTAAAGCCACTCCAAACATAATGAATGCAATTGCAATATTCAGGGCAGCCAATCCACCATCACTGAAATTCAATTGCGCTTGATCCATTAACTTTAGCTTATCATACATAAGTATCAGTTTTTATGAAAAATCAAAGCTAAGAATTTTTTCTAAAATAGAGCATGTGATTCATGAATACCGAATGTTGAAAACTTAAATGAACATTAATTTTTTCTGTGTGTTGAATTTATGTAAAAAAAATAACTTTGTAAATAAAATGAATGATATCATGAAACGATTAATTTTAATTCTCGGATTTGTGTTTTTGGGTGTATTTGCTGTAAATGCACAGTATAACGCCGCAATCGGAATTCGTGGCGGATTGTCAAGCGGGATTACCTATAAAAATGTGATGGGTGGCTCTGCTTTTGAAGTGATAGCGGCAACTCGCTATCGTGGATTGAATTTAACCCTTTTGTTCGAACGTCAAAATAATATTAATGAAGTTCCCGGATTATATTGGTTTTATGGCGCAGGGGGTCATGTTGGGTTTTGGCAGGTTTCTCGTTATAATCCTTGGTTTGAAACTGATGGCGATTATATCGTCGTTGGTGTTGATGCAATCATCGGATTAGAATATGTTTTTGATGTCGTCCCAATAAGTTTAAGTATCGACTGGAAACCGGCTTTTAATATTGTTGGATATACCGGGTTTTGGGGAGATAATGGTGCGCTATCGATTCGATACACATTTTAAATGATGTCAATTAAATAAATAATCCCGCCAAGTTTTATTGTCGGGATTATTTATTCAAACCTGTAGGGCTTGTTAGTTTAGCCCGGAAAATTCATGCCGCCTTGCGACGCTTAATTGTATTGATTGTTAAATTCAAATAACAACTCCAGAAGGGGTTGAATATGAATCATGAAATATTTGAGCGTCGCAAGGCAGCATGAATTTTTCGGGTTAAAATACTTTTCATGACATTTCCTTGTTTTATTAAAAATAAATCCATTAACTTTGTCATATCTTAATGGGGTGCCTTAAATACCAGGCTGAGATCAAACCCTTCGAACCTGATACGGATAATGCCGGCGCAGGGAAAAAGAGTAATCTATCAGATTTTTATTAAGGTCCATTAAGAAATATTTGTTCACTAAAAAATTGGTTTATGAGACGAGTATTTCTTTTTGCGGTAATTATGTTTTTGGGCGCAATCGGTGCAGTTGCGCAAAGTTTAACCGGAGTCGTGCGTGATGAAAATCAGGAGCCTTTACCAGGAGTAAACATCGAAATTGTGGATGCATACAGCGGTACATTTAGTAGTGTTTCCGGCGAGTACAGCGTCCGAATGAAACCAGGGAAATATCAGGTGAAGTTTAGTTTTATCGGGTATGAACCCTTAATTAAATCCTTTCAAATTTCCTCAAAGAATGTTGAAATGAATGTGCAACTAACTCGAAAAGCCCATGTTACCGAAGATGTTTTGGTACAGGCAACTCGTGTTGGTGAAAGAGCATCAACATCACATGACGATATCGGAGAAGAGGAGTTGAAACGTAATAATATGGGACGCGATATTCCTTACATCTTGCAGTTAAGTCCTTCGGTAGTGGCAACATCTGAAACCGGAACCGGAATCGGATATACTTCCTTTCGTATCAGGGGAACTGACCCGACCCGTATTAATGTGACCATTGACGGAATCCCATTTAACGATGCAGAGTCTCAAGGATCTTTCTTTGTTAATATGCCTGATTTTGTAAACTCAGTTTCCTCAGTGCAAATTCAGCGTGGAATCGGAACATCAACAAATGGGGCAGGAGCTTTCGGTGCAAGCATGAATTTTAAAACCAAAGCGCTAAATGCGAAACCTTATGCAGAATTTGAGGCGCTAGGTGGCGCTTTTAATACCTTAAAAGGCTCAGTTATGGCAGGTACCGGATTGATAAACAATCACTTTACACTGGATGCCCGCTTTTCAAGGGTTTTGTCTGACGGTTGGATTGAACGAGCCTTTGTGGATCATGAATCGTTCCAACTTTCTGCCGCTTATCGTGGTGAAAATGATTTGCTAAAAGCAAGTGTGATTCGGGGTGACCAAAAAACTGGCATTACCTGGTGGGGAGTCCCACAGGATTCGCTCAATTCGGACACTCCAAACCGTCAGTTTAACCCTGCCGGATTATATCTTGATGCAAACGGAAATCTTAAAGCATATCCAGGCCAAACCGATAATTACAAACAAACGCATTATCACTTGCATTATACGCATGTGGTTTCCAATAAATTAAATTTCAATGTATCTGGACATTATACACGTGGTGATGGATATTACGAGCAATATTTTGATGTCGATTATGAAAATACCTATGGTTTTGGCGACTTGGAAAATATGAGTTTTTCTTATTATCAATTGCCTGATGTTGTGATTGGAGATACATCAAACCAGCATACAGACCTCGTTCGCCGGAAATGGATGGGAAATGATTTTTACGGAGCAATTGCTTCGGTAAATTACAATGCAGGGCGGTTTGATGCAAGCTTCGGTGGCGGATGGAATCGTTACGATGGAGATCACTTTGGCCGCCTAATTTGGCTGCGTAATGCCGGTGATACCGAAAAGGGGCATGAATATTATTTTAATAACGGGACAAAAGATGATGCAAATGTTTATGTAAAAGCCAATTATTTAATCACTGAAAACCTGAACGCATATGGTGACCTGCAATATCGACATATTGATTATCGATTGAGCGGAAAAAATGATGATTTGATGCCCGATGGAACACAAACGGATTTAACACAAACGCATCAATTTGACTTTTTTAATCCAAAAACAGGTGTGCATTATGTGATATCTGATCGTATGTCAACTTACGCATCCTTTGCTATGGGACAAAGAGAGCCGACAAGAACACATTTTAAAGATGCAGTTGGTGATTCTGAAAAATCGCCGAAAGCCGAGCAAATGCTGGATTATGAGATTGGTTACCGTTACCATGAGTCTGCTCTCGCGCTGGGAGTTAATCTTTATTATATGGATTATACCAATCAGTTGGTGCCAACCGGGGAAAAATCGGCAGTAGGATATGATATTATGACGAATGTTAAGGATTCCTATCGTACCGGGATTGAATTTATGATAGGATTAAAACCATTGGATTTTGTTGACTGGAATGCAAACCTGACATTGAGTCGGAATAAAATTAATAATTTTATATACTGGGCTAGTTATTACGACGCTGACTGGAATGAAAGTTATGAGTCCCGTACTATGCAGGAAACAGATATTGCTTATTCCCCTTCGGTTATTGCCGGGAGTAGGCTGAGTTTTCATGTTTTTAAAGGAATGGATGTAAGTGTAATTAGTAAATATGTTGGAGCCCAATATTTTGATAATACGTCCAGTGAAAACCGAAAAATAGATGCATATTTTGTTAATGATCTGGAGTTAAATTATAAAATTTATACAAAATTTATCCCTGAAATTGAATTTAGAGTACAGGTCAATAATTTGCTGAATGAAATCTATAGTGTAAACGCTTATGGCGGACAATGGTTTGAAACCGAGAATGGTAACTATACTGAAAAAACCTGGGCATATTATTTCCCGCAGGCAGGAACAAATGTTTTTGTGGGAATTAGTTTGTTTTTCTAAAAATATTACTACTTTTGAAGCAAACTAACCTGCGTAGATTCAACCAGCAAATGCAACTTTCTTATTTACAAATTTATAAAATATATTTTTAGGATTGTCATAATTTAAGTTTTTTATAGGTCTTCGATTGATTTTGTGTTGTATCTCTTTGATTTCATTATCGCAATATTGATTAAAGATTGATTTTTTGGGGATATATTGTCTTACCAGTTTATTGGTATACTCACTTAGTCCTCTTTCCCAGGAAGAATACGGGTGTGCAAAAAAGAATTCTGCAAGACCGGCTCCCGAGCTGATTAATATTCCACCGCCACCGTAATTAACGACATTGTTGTTAGCGATGAGGTTGTTTTTGATGATTGCTGTTGTTACCGAGCCTCCAATCCGTGAGGATATGCAAATGCCACCTCCACCGTATGTTGCCGTGTTATCAGTAATAACATTATTTACGATGATAGGATTTGTAAGTCCATAAAAGCTTTCGATTTCAATGCCTCCACCGGATTGGTCTCCGGCAAAATTGTCGGATATCGTATTACCACTGATTAAAGGAGAACACTCAACCCCTGCTTCCCGGCTATATACGCCTACGCCTCCTGCAGAACCATCGCTGACATTGTTGAGAATTTGATTGTTGCGCAAAAGACCAAAAACATCTACGGTATCTGCCCTGATACAAATGGTACCACCGTTATGATCAGCATGGTTTGTTTCCAAGCGGTTGTCGGAAATTCTGTATTTGCTGAAATCTCTTACATAGATTGCTCCTCCGTAACGGCCATAAGTTTCGGCATTGTCCGCTTTTCCATGATAAAAATGTGCATTTGAAATAATGGTGCTGTCGGCAGATGCTGACATGGGACCAAATACATCCGTATCTCCGATTCTGATTCCCTTCCATTCTTCCGCACTTAAGGTATTAAAGTCTTCACCAAAGATTCCGTCTCCATCATGATCTGCATCAAATCGAATCGGGTCAGCTTCAGTGCCTTCTGCAAGCAATCGGCCTGTGCCTTCTAAGTAAATGCCGTAATCGCCACGGAAGCGAACAACAACACCAGGATCAATGGTAAGCACACCACCATCTGTAATGATGATATCACCTGTGACATCCACGGTATCAGCAGAAAATGTTTGAGGTGAATTGATTGTCATCTGGGCGTTCAGACTAACACAAGTTGCAAAAATTAAGCTAACAAGAAAAAAGCTTTTTTTCATCATAAATCAATAGTTTTAATGGTTAAAGGAGGCATCCCCAGTTTAATGAATACACTCAGAACAAATATACGAATAACTTATGGCTGCTGTTTTGTCATTTGTCAAAAAATGCGGGTTGTTTTCAAGTTTGAAAAGCAATCCGGAATTACTTTTGTTTAATTCTACTCAGGGTGAATTGTGACATCCCAAGATAAGAGGCAATCATGTGCTGGGGAACATTGAGAATTAATTCATCCGCTTCGTTTACAAAATCATTATATAGGTCACGTGCTGATTTGGTTTGCAGGTCGTTTATTCGTTTTGAAGATTTCATGTACTGCTGTTCTGCAATAATGCGCCTCAGTTGGCTGATTTCTTGAAATTTTTCCTCAGCTTTTATCAGATCATTTTTCCAGAAAAAGAAAACTTCACTTTCTGTTACGGCTTCAATTGTATGTTGAGCTGGCGTTTCTTCAGCAAAAGAGGTATGCAGGGTTACAATATCGTTTTTGGGTAGATAGTAAAAGTAACTGGTGACATTGTTTGCCTGTTTATCAATAAAGTATGCCCGTAAAATGCCACGCTTCAGAAACCCAACACGCTTTGCTACCTTTCCTGCCTGCAAAAATGAATCTCTGGGTTTCAGCTTGATATACACAGCCTTTTCAGTAAGAAAGTTAAGCGTTTCGTTACTGATTTTCATGTATTTGTCAATATTTTTTTTCAATAAACTTTCCATGATTAGTATCTCTTTTTTGCGAAGATACAATAAAATAATGCTTAATCTATGCTAATATGAAATAATATTCGGGCGTAATTGGTTGGAAGACAAGTATTAAGTGTGGGATGTTAATGCACTTTTGTTCTGTCTGAGGAGAGAAATCTCATGAAGATACTATAGAAAATGACAATTTACGCATCTTGATTTTTTTCTTATTTCGAACGGTATTGGGCTAAATTTTACACATACAAAACTGCCCGAAAAATTCCGGGCAGCCATTATTAACTAATAAAAATACAAAATGAAAAAAGAACAGGGTTTTAACCCAAATATGTTTTTAATAATTTGCTTCGTGTTGTATGACGTAAACGACGGATTGCTTTTTCTTTGATTTGCCGTACACGTTCACGGGTTAATGAAAACGTTTCTCCAATTTCTTCAAGCGTCATTTCCTGACATCCGATACCGAAAAAGTAGCGAATAATGTCACGTTCACGTTCGGTGAGCGTAGCTAATGCACGGTAAATTTCACGACTGAGTGACTCGTTGAGCAGCCCGTTATCCGCAGCAGGTGAATCAGAGTTTTCAAGGACATCCAACAGTGAGTTTTCTTCTCCAGAAACAAAAGGAGCATCCACAGAAACGTGACGGCCGGAAACTCTAAGTGTATCTGCAACTTTTTCTGCAGGAATTTCTAATGCCTGACTAAGTTCCTCAGAGGTTGGTTTCCGTTCGTTTTCCTGTTCAAATTTTGAAAACGCTTTATTGATTTTATTCAACGAACCAACTTGGTTCAGCGGCAATCTCACAATTCTGGATTGCTCAGCCAATGCCTGAAGAATGCTTTGACGAATCCACCACACTGCATAAGAGATAAACTTAAATCCGCGGGTTTCATCAAATTTCTCCGCTGCTTTTATTAAACCCAGATTTCCCTCATTAATCAGGTCGGGAAGACTAAGTCCTTGGTTTTGATACTGTTTGGCAACGGATACTACAAAACGAAGATTGGCTCTTGTCAACTTCTCTAATGCCTTTTGGTCTCCTTGCTTAATCCGCTGCGCGAGTTCGACCTCCTCTTCGACGGTAATTAATTCTTCCTTCCCAATCTCCTGCAAATACTTATCTAATGATGCACTCTCACGATTGGTAATTGATTTGGTAATTTTTAGTTGTCTCATATATTTCCTTCAACGATAAAACAGTTATTTAAATCTCTAATTTATTATTACACCTCAGTCAATACGTATGTTTTTAAAAAAGGTTGTAAAATTATGTCATTTTTTTTGAAAAAATTAATTTTTGCAACGAATTTCTAAAAATAAAATACGACTTACTCAATTGATATGGCATACTGAGCAATCTGTCCGTTCGAATAAAGTCCTTCAATGAATATTTGTCCATTTTGATTTAATATTTTCCTAATGTCATTACTTGAATTAACAGCTTGATTATTAATGGAAGTGATGATGAAATTTTCGCGTATTCGATTATCCATAAATATACCGGGATACACTTTTTCAACTCTCACTCCGTTACGCAATCGGTAAATACGCTTTTCTTCATTACTTAAACGATGAAAACTTGCTCCAAGCTCATCAATTTTGTCCGCCTGCACAATTTCTGCATTTCCAAATTTATTTTGAAGTTCAACACGGAAATCCTTGGTTATGTTCTCTCTGCGTACTGAAATATTTAATTCATCTCCAGGACGATATTTGCTCAACTGCTCCATAAGTTCGCTCGTGCTGTTAATTTGCTTGTCGTCAAATCCCAAAATGATATCGCCGGATTTTATTCCAACTTTTTCAGCAGCACCATTTTCGATTACACTTGCAACATAAACGCCTTCAATTTTTTCAATATCAGCTGATTCTGATAGCTCTGCATCAATATTTGCCATGGAAATACCCAAATATGCACGTTGTACTTCCCCAAATTCCATAATGTCAGCAACAATTTTTCGGACAATATTTACTGGAATTGCAAAAGAATATCCGACATAGGATCCTGTTTTGCTTGCATTGGCGGTGTTAATTCCAATGAGCTGCCCGTCGGTGTTAACAAGTGCTCCACCACTATTCCCCGGGTTAACGGCAGCATCTGTTTGTATAAATGATTCAATGCCGTATTGTCCTGATAAAATATTGATATTTCTCGCTTTCGCAGATACGATTCCTGCAGTGACCGTGGAATTCAGATTAAAAGGATTCCCGACAGCCAAAACCCACGCTCCAATTTTAATATTATCGCTATCTCCATAATTGATATATGGTAATTTTTCTGCATCAATTTTTAGCAGAGCAATGTCTGTCGCTTTATCCGTGCCAGTTAATTGTGCTGTATAACTGCGTTTGTCGTTGAGTACTACTTTAATGCTTTGACTTTTTTCGATGACATGATTATTCGTTACAATGTATCCGTCCGGTGAAATAACAACACCTGAACCTGAACTTGTTACCGGTTGATTTGATGATGGTCTGTTCCCGAAAATAAAATCGTAAATACTGTAATTTAATTGGTTGTATTGTGTAGTAATATGCACAACAGACGCCAAACTGGATTCTGCTGCAGCATTAAAATTCGGATAGGTATTATTCCCAAATACTGAAAGTGAAGCTTGCTTTGCATATTGCTCTGGAAATTTATATGCATCAATCAATTTGTGCGCTTCCGCTTTTGGTTTAGTTGACGGCTTATTGATGATTGCATGAATTGCCAAAAATCCAATAGCTCCACCGACAATTCCTGATAATACGGAGATCAAAATCTGTTTTGCATTCATAACGATAAATATTTAATTAATTTTGCTATTTTATGAACGAAACATCAGCTAAAACTGTTTTGTCTTTAACAAAACTTTAGGAAAATGCAATTTCATTGCAATCAATTGTTTTAATTATTGGGAAATCATGGAATTAGATTTTTATAAATATCAAGCGGCAGGAAACGATTTTATTCTTTTCAATGAAATGGAGCATCCATATAATTTGAATGAGAATCAGATTGAAAAACTCTGTAATCGTAGGTTTGGAATTGGTGCAGATGGTGTCATATTTTTGCGACCGTCAAAGCACTATGATTTTACCATGGTTTATCATAATGCTGACGGAAAACTTGCAAGCATGTGTGGAAATGGCGGACGAAGTATTGTCCGGTTTGCTGTTGATTTGAAATTGATAAAAGATCGTTGTCGTTTTGACGCGCCTGACGGAGCACATTCTGCAATTGTTTTGAAAGAACAGGTTAAGTTGAAAATGATAGATGTTGATATTCCGCAGAAATCGAATCTCAGTTTATTTGAAACCGGAAGTCCACATTATGTGGAAGAGGTAATTTACCTTTCAGATTTTGATGTGGTTCGGGAAGGTCGAAAAATCCGCTTTGATTCGCGTTTTGCTCCTGACGGGTGTAATGTAAATTTTGTTGAAGACGTTTCGCCAATGGAAATTTATCAGCGTACCTATGAACGTGGAGTTGAAGATGAAACCTTAGCCTGTGGAACAGGAGCTGTTGCCGGAGCTATATATCAAGCAATCAAACACAAGCTGACTGATGACGAAATTCTGGTGCATATGCAAGGCGGTGATTTGTCTGTGAGTTTTCATCGGAGTGAGAACAGATTTGTCAACGTTTGGTTATCCGGACCTGCAAAATTTGTTTTCAAGGGCCAAATACAGGTTTAAAAATCACAAGATTTGGGGATAGGTTATCTCAACCTATTCCAGTAATTTTGTTGATGATAAAAAAAGAATGCGGAGTGGTTTATGATGAAGCTGACGGAACTTAAACGAGGAGAAAAGGCGAGAGTAGTATCTGTGTCCGGGGAAACTGAAGTTTCCAGACGCTTGATGGAAATGGGCTTTGTTAGAGGGAAAAGGATTGTATTGATAAAAGCAGCTCCTTTTTCAGAACCATTGGAATACGATTTAGACGGTTTTAAAATCACGCTCAGAAAGGCGGAGGCTGAACTTGTTAACATCAGCATTGAGGATGTGCCGGAAGAATTAACGGATGCATTAATATTTGAGGAAAATGAGGCAGGTGCATCATTGGAAAATGGCGCTAAACCTGATATTACCATTGCACTTATTGGAAATCCAAATTGCGGAAAAACCAGCATTTTTAATTTTGCAACCGGGTCAAGAGAGCGAGTTGCAAACTATTCTGGCGTTACTGTTGCCGCAAAAGAGGCAGTGGTAAAAGTAGATGACAAAAAAATTAGACTCATTGATTTGCCGGGGACTTATTCTTTATCAGGACAATCTCCGGACGAGAAGTTTGTTGCAGCATCATTGCTTCATGAAACACCCGATTTGATTATCAATGTTGTTGATGCCAGTAATCTTGAGCGAAATCTTTATTTAACAACTCAACTTCGTGAAACGGGTATTAAAACCGTGATTGCTTTAAATATGTACGATGAGTTGGAGGGTGATAAAGCTAGCCTTGATATTGATGCGTTTGAAGAGCTACTTGGTGTGCCTGTTATTCCTACGGTAGGAAAAGAAGGGAAAGCCGTGAAAAAGCTATTTAAAACGGCGGCCACGTACCACGACAAACCGGTTTTTATGAAAAAAACGGCTCAGTTGCAATATTCTGCTGAAATAGAATATGCAATCAAACGGTTTGCAGAGCAAAATACAGGAATTGTGCTTCCCGGTGAGTTTTTGGAGCGTTTTTATGTTGTCTCTTTGTTTGCCGGCGAATCTTATTTGTGGACTATCCCTGAGTTTCATGCGCATAAACAAGAATTGCTTTCGATTCGATCTAAGATTATTCAGGAGAACTGTGAGTTTAGTGATGCCGAGTTGGAACGGCGTATTGTTGAAAAACGATACTCATATATTCGGAGTATTCTTGCAAAAGTTTATAAGTCAGGCGATAATCGAAAACAAAATATTTCCGAAAAAATTGATTCTGTGCTTACGCATAAGCGTTTCGGGCTGCCAATCTTTTTCTTGTTTGTCTGGTTAATGTTTTTTCTGACATTCCGCTTGGGAGAATATCCCATGCAATGGATAGAAAGAGGAGTCGGAAGCCTGGGTGCAGGTTTAAGTAATTGGATGCAACCCGGTGTATTTTCCGATTTGTTAATTAACGGAGTAATTGGCGGGGTTGGTGGAGTTTTGGTCTTTTTACCCAGTATCATGATTTTATTTTTCATGATTAGCTTAATGGAGGACTCCGGATATATGTCACGATCTGCATTTTTGATGGATAAATTTATGCAAAGTGCCGGTTTGCACGGAAAATCGTTCATCCCATTGTTGATGGGGTTTGGCTGTAATGTGCCGGCGATTATGGCAACCCGAACCATTGAGAATAAACGTGACCGGATTTTAACAATGATGGTCATTCCGTTTATGTCTTGTTCTGCTAGACTGCCGGTTTATGTATTATTTATTAGTGCATTTTTCCCTGCGCATGAATCGCTGATTTTATTTTCTATCTACGGAATTGGGATCCTTGCAGCTTTTTTAACCTCGTTGGTTTTGAGTAAAACAGTTTTCTCCAAACATGTCAGCCCGTTTATTATGGAATTACCACCATATCGAATGCCGGGAGGAAAATCTCTGTTGAAACATACCTGGTTAAAATCCTTACATTTTATCAAGAAAATGGGAACAATTATTCTTGGAGCATCCATTATTGTTTGGGCTTTGAGTTATTTCCCGCGCAGTGAAGAAACCATTGCACAATACGATGCTTCAATTGATTTAATACAAAACATGCAGGAGCAAACAGTTTCTGAAGATTCTATTGAATGGTACATTGACGAAATTAATAGGCTTGAGACTGAAAAACAGGCTGAATTGTTGGAAAATTCTTACATCAGCAAAACCGGAAAAGCCATTCAGCCTGTGTTTGAGCCGATGGGCTTTGACTGGAAAATGTCAGTGAGTATATTAACCGGAGTGATGGCTAAAGAGGTCATTGTTAGTACCATGGGTGTTTTGTATCAGTCCGAACAAGGCAATGATAAAGATGCCATAAGTCTGGTAGAAAATTTGCGTGTTGAACAGGAGCGTCATGAGAAATCCCGCTTGACTTATTTTGCGTTTTTGGTGTTTATTTTACTTTATTTCCCCTGCTTTGGAACATTGGCAGCCATGCGTCGGGAAATAAAATCCTGGTCGTGGATGCTTTTTGCTGTTGTCTTCCCTTTAAGTTTTGCGTGGATTGTCAGTTATCTGATTGTCGCGGTTGGGAATTTGTTTGTGTAAAATCACCCGTATCGTTCAATCTGGATAAGTCTTTCTTTATCAGTAATTTCAATGGCTTTTTTATTGATTTTTATGATGCCCTCATCTTCAAATTCTTTGAGAATTTTTATGCTTCCTTCCAGTGAGATACCCGCAAAATCTGCAATATCCTTTCTGTTGAGGTATTGAAAAGGAGAATCATCCGCAAAGCTTTCCTGCCCCAAATACAATAGGGTGGCGGCCATTTTTCCGTGAGTTTGTTTAAGGGAAACCGTTCTTAATTTTGCGAAAAGGTTAGTCTCATCTGCTGAAACTGCTTTTAACAATTCATTGGAAAAGCCGATATTCCTTTCGAGCAAACGTTTTATATCTTCTTGCTCTATCATGCATACTTCTGTCGGTTTTAAAGCTTGTGCAGAATATTGGTGAAGTTTGCTTCCCCAAAGGCTTGATAATCCTATGTAATCGCCTTGTCGCAGCAGTTTTACGGTAAGTCGTTTTTGTCCTCCGCCTTCAATATATAATTTCACCATGCCGCTTGTGATAAACATGACATAGGTTGCAAAAGCCCCTTGTTTGCACAGATTCTCAGACGGGAAGAACTGAATTTGGATTTTATTTTCATTGATAAACTCCAGTTCCTTCTTGAGCAGCGTGTTAAAACAGGCTGATTTGTGCCGGCAATCGTTACAATTTTTCTTGTCTAAAAAATCCTGCATACACAAAGATACATATTTTCCGGTATTTTGTGCTTACACGATAAAAACAATGTGTTCGTAAATGATTAAAAGACATATAGTGCTAAAAATCAATTGTTTAAAATTGAATCGATTAAGTAATTCATCCTACTCGGATTAATAACTTCTTCAACTATGCTATCCCCCTTATTAATAATTACAATAGGGTTAACATACTGTTTTATGTAAAAAGACTGAGTGTTTTTATTGTCAATAAAAAAACTATCCTTATTTAGTTTGTATTTTGTGATGAAATTTTGAATGTAATTGTCGTTGTTTGCCACTAAAATTATAGGTAGATTTTTCTTTATTATCCCATTTGATAACGCCATCCCTAGTTTGTTTTTACAAGAAAGACAAATACGATTTAAATTCACTGAAACTACAGTATCACTATCAATACAAAGGGCTTCAAAATAACTATTCCAACCTATTTCATTTGATTTAGGACTATTTTGGGCATAAATTATCTTCAGAATTTTTTTTGTATTTCTATCAAAATCCTTTTTTTTATCAAATTCAAAATATGAAAAACATCTTGTATTTTGCGTTTTCGACAAATATTGATTGTAAGCTAAAAAACCATCCTTAAATGAAACAATAGGTGCTCCAAAACCAAATGGTAGTATGGCTTCCTTTTGTGTCTTTTCATCAAAACAATATTCGATGATAGAATGGAGTGGAAAACTAAAGAATATTGGAGATACTGAATCATTTAAAGGGAGCTTTACAATTCTATATAGATTATTATTGGTATGATTGTAAACCATATTAGCATATTCAGGCAGATATTCTTCGTAATTATCAAATTCTGATTCTTTTAGAGGTTTTATCTCAGATTCAACAAAAAATGATTTCAAATTAATACTGTTTAATTTGTTTTCTGAACTAATCTCAAATAATTGTATTTCAGAAATATTACCATGACCTACACCAATTGTCTGATTAATAGTGTCAATAAATGCTTTAGTTAGTTCATAAGAAACTGGATTGGTTAATCCAATTTTTGGTGGTGTTAAGTGATAATTAAAAGGTGAAAATTCTTTGCTTGAATCTTCATAAACTTTACCAACCAACTTATATTGTGTAACATCTGTTAATTGCAATGCTCTATATTTTCTGTAATAAGAACAGAGTGATGCCATCACATATTTTTCGTTTTTATTGTAAAAAATCGGAAATGAAGAATAATTTACAAATGAAAGCAAGCTATCTGGAATACACTGTTTTGAAGTTGGTACATTTGCACCAGTAAAATTAAAAGCTCCTAGTATTTCTTTATTTCTATTTGTTCTAATTAAAGCTTTATCATGGTTTAATTCAAAATACTCGGGATTAAAAGCCAAAATAAATTCGTTGGAGTCAATGATATGATATTGTTGTACAAATTGATACTTATAAAAATCAATATCAATAGAATCAAGCAATGTTTTGCCTTCTAAATCCCATATATAAATATTCCTGGATAAAGGATCTATAAAACTAAGTATAAACTTGTTTTTGTATTCTGCTATTTTTGGATGCACACAATAAAAATTGGAATTATCTGCCGCAGGTAGTTTATATTCAGCAATACTTCTCAGTTCATAAAATTCATTTTCGGTTGAAGTGTTTTTGCAAGAAAAACAGAAAAACAGAAAAACAGAAAAACAGAAAAACAAAAAAATAGAATTATTCTTCTCATAATAAAAGATTTT
>CAYOUD010000019.1:18091-26919 GCA_964407055.1 uncultured Bacteroidales bacterium
AGTAAAAATACCCCCCCCCATAAAAATTCCAAATATTTACGTATGTTTTACAGCATGTTTTTTATTTTTTCAGGCTTAGCCTGCATTATTCATGGAATTCCCTTTGTGCAGATTTGAATCATCTAATCCCCCAGTCATATTTTCATATTTCAACGAGTTTAGATGACAAGCGAGCAGTTTTTATCAGATGTTACTCCTGAGTTTCTTCTTCAGCTTCTTCCTCAGCGATTTTCTTCTCATGGGCTTCAATGGCTTTTTCGTTCAGGATATCTTCTTCAATAAGGATATTGTACCATTGAATGAGTTTTTTCATATCAGCGAGACGTACTCTGTCTTTGTCATAATCAGGCATAATTCGTTCCATGAAACTCATAAGTTCATCGTTTGATGATTTGTGAGACATTGTTGGTTTGCCTTCTTCCAGCTCAAAAATGGTATTAAAAACCTCGACCAGTGGCTTTTCTTCAGTTTCAGTGTAAATAGCAATATCCTCCAACGCTGATATTTTTGCTGTGGCAAAGGCCGGAAAGCGCTTTTTTGTGTCCAATGATTCAACAATTAAACTATTTCGTGCCTGATTTACCATTTTGTAAAGGCCCGGTTTTCCTGCGATTGATAAAATTCCTTCCAAATACATATTCTACTTCAATTTATCTGATTAATAATTTATGCAATATTGCGTTGCTGTTTAATTGTTTCGTAGGCTTCATTTACTTTTTGAAATTTCTCTTTTGCTGATTTCTGAAAATCTTCACCGAGGTGAGCTACCTTGTCTGGATGATATTTGATGGCCATTTTCCGATAGGCTTTTTTGATTTCTTGTTCGGTTGCCTCTGGAGAAATTTCGAGAATTTTGTAGGCAGCATCAGCATCTTTGACAAACATTGATTTAATTGATATAAAATCTTTATCATCCATGCTTAGTAATCTGGCAATTTCTTCGATTTTGTCGATTTCAATTTGTATCACCCTTCCATCTGCGCTGGCAACACCAAATAATAAGTGAATGAGCTGGAGCCTTTCGCTATATGGCATGTTTCGCTGAATTTGTTCACAAACATCTGCGAGCGGAATGTCTTTTTTCAAAACATCGCGAAGCATGAGTAGTGCTTCAGTAGATTTTTCATAACCAAAACTTTGAGTGAAAAAGTCTTTGACATAATCCAGTTCAGATTTCATGACTTTGTCATCTGCTTTCATGACAGCAGCGATTAAAACAATCAGGGACGCTGCAAAATTGCCGCGTGCCGAACCATAAATGGTGCTTGTTTTTGAGCCGTCAAAAATACTGCCGATTGTAAATCCTAATATTGCGCCGATTGGTCCTCCGAGAGCCCAGCCAAGGCCTGCTCCAAGCCATTTGCCATATTTAGCCATTGTGTGTGATTTTATTATAAATGTTTAAAATTTGAGGAAGCACTTCTGCTTCATCGTTATTGTTTATCAAAAATGTTGCCAGATTTTTATGATTTTCAGGGTTTTGTTGGGAAGCGAAACGATTCTTTACTTCTTTTTCGGAAATTTCATCGCGCGCTAATATCCGTTTTAAGCGCTGATTCTCATCTGCCAGTACAAGAATGGTTGCATCTAAAGTTTTGTACAAACCTGTGTCAAAAAGTATTGCCGCTTCAATCATAACAATGTCATATTGGCATGAATCAGCCCATTTTCCAAAGGCAAATCTGACTTCAGGATGCACAATTTTATTTACGGTATTTCTTGCTGCATCATCACTGAAAATGAGCTCTGCCAAGGCTGATTTGTTTAAGTGTTTCCCTAAGTATATGTTTTCTCCAAATGCTTGAATCAGTTTGTGTTTTATTTGTGGCGATTTATTTATGAGCTCACGGGCTTCCGTGTCAGCATAAAAAACTGGGATGCCTAGCTTTTCAAATGCTTTAGCAATACTTGATTTGCCACTTCCTATACCTCCTGCTATCCCTATTTTCATTCTTCCGCAGATGATTTTTTCAGAATAATTTGAATTTGTTTTGGCACAATCTCAATTCCTTGGATAAACTCCGGTTTTTTTGAAATGTTCAATTTCGATTTTCCATTTTCCATTTTTTGGAAGTCTGCTTCTATCGAAAAATTTTCAGGATTAATGGAATTGAATTTTGAGATAGGGACTTGCAGGTTAAGCGTTGCTTTCCCGGGAATGGACGTTGCTGTATAGTTTGTCGGTAAATTTATAATTTTTATGGGCACTTTTAAACTTGCTTCCGTATATTCTCCTACCTTAATGCTTACTTGAATCCTATCAGGCTGCATTGATATTCCGGGGATGGGTTTTAATATGACATAGCGTTTTAAATCTCCTCTCAAATTGAGAAATGATTTATTTTCTGTAGCCGCATATTGAATATGTTCTAATTTTCTCGGGATGCCTTGTATTTCTATGCTGTCGGGAGTTAACTTTGGTTCTGAAATAATCATGTGTTGTTTTGCTGCAGAATAGTCAATGTGCAGCTTTACCGGTACTTTCTTCGTTTCCGCAGGTTTTGTGATAAAGTGGATACTGTCCGGTAGTACTCGAATCAGAGAGACTTCTCCTTTAATGCGGCTTTCTGCAATATTATAAAGGTCTTTTCCCAAAAGATAGAATTCTCCATCGAACTTTCTTTTTAATGGCGTTTTTTTTAGGTTGACTCGAATCGGTGATTTTGAGTAATTGATTTTACAACTTAAAATGTCGTACCCATGTCCGTTGACTTCAAGATATAAATACTCCGGCAGTCGATTTTGAATCTGAATTTCTTTCGGGATATTTGTAAACTTAACCGGATATTTCAGTCTTTCAACATAATCTTTGTTTAAGGCATTTAGCAACCATAAAATTGATGAAATAAGAAGAAATAAACCGAAAATCAAAGCGTTTCGGTTTATTCTAATTGTCTTTATACGTTGAAACCAGACAAGTAATATGTTGGTTTTGTTTTCCAAACTTGATTAACGTTTTTGTTGTGGTGCTCCAATCGGGTTGACTGTTGATTTTTCAACGGTGATTACAACGTTGTCAGATATTTCAACATCGATAGTGGTTTCATTCATTGCTTTAATTTTGCCATGAATTCCACCTGCGGTTACCACTTTATCACCTTTGCTAAGTGCTTCTCGAAATTTCCGCGTTTCTTTTTGGCGTTTCATTTGCGGACGAATCATGAAAAAGTAAAAAACTACGAGAATTAGGATCAGAAAAATAAAACTCTGATATTCCTTTCCTGGTTGATTTTCTGTGGATGTACCACCCATTAAAATAATTCCTAAAATGTTCATATAATTTTTAATTTAAAGTGTTACTAATTTACGATACAATATTACAAAGAATCCTTAACTCTTGAGCTTTTGGTTGAGTATTTGCAAAAACCTTGATGGTTTTGTTTTGTTCTCCGTTTCTTCCGTGACTATCAAAAATCACTTCAATACTTCCTTTTTCTCTCGGTTTAACAGGTTCTTTCGAGTATTTTGGCGAGGTACAGCCGCAAGATGCTTTTACATTGTTGATGATTAATTCTGAGCCTCCGGTGTTCGTGAAAGTGAAGGTGTATGATACTTTTTCACCTTGGATTACTGTGCCAAAATTATATTCTTTCACGGGAAAGTCAAACTCAGGCAGTTTGCTCATGTCGGCATCTCCATCCGCAGTAATCGGATTCTGCACATCTTCTGTCGAAATCTGACCATCAGCATTTCCTTCATTTTTCTTGTCTTCATTGCAGGAAATGGATAGTATTGTAATCAATATTACGATAAGAATGATGTTTAAATGCTTCATGTTCAATAATTTTTCGTAAAAATACAATTTTATCTTTTGTATGACAAATTTATTAAGAATTATCAACTAAGCCTCTTGTAGATTTGTTGATTTTTTCTTCAGTTTTGAGCGCTGTGACAATCTGGTCAAGCAATCCGTTAATAAATGCATTGCTTTTTTCTGTACTGTAAAACTTACTAATTTCCAGGTATTCGTTGATTGTTACTTTGATAGGAACATCGGGTAAGTGTATAAACTCTGTAATTGCCAGCTTCATGATAATTCTGTCGATGATGGCAATGCGCTCCACATCCCAGTTTTTACTGTGATGGTCGATTAATGTTTCGAATTCCTTGTCGTATTTCATTGCATTAATAAGCAACTGTTTCCCAAACCGACGGTCTGATTCGCAACTGTACTCTTTCATAATTAAAAAGGCATCGTTGGTTGGGCGTTTAAATCGCATGATGGATTTTTCTAACAAACTGCTTGCAAACCCGATATCATCATTCCAATAAATGCCATATTCTTCAACTAGACCGTCTATGGTTTCGTTTTCAGGAAAATATTCGTGAATAATAAATGCAATGATTTCTTTGTGATCCTGTAAATTAACCTCCGCTTTTATCATGTAGCGTTGATATTCAGTTGTTGAAATGAAATCTTTCCACAAGTCTTTAACTAAGCTTTTGTGGGCATCAAACGGAATACGTGGGGCTTTGGTTTGTTTTTTAAAACAGTCGGCATTGCGAATTCCTTCAATTACCGGATTGTCGATAAATCGTCGATTCGGATTTAAATCTGCTTCGGTAGGAAGCTTCTTTTCCAATGCTGATGCCATTTTTTGCTCAGCATAATCTGCCATGTAGGTTATGATGGACAACAATTCATAATACAACTCCAATGTGTGGTGAACGCTGTTGTCCAACTCCTTAACCGCAAGTTCTAAATCGCCATTTTCCCTGAGCAGGTTTGCATAATACACCTGCATAACTTTAATTCTTAGTAATCGTCTGCTAATCATTCTTGAGAACCTTTATAGCGTACAAAGTTGTGCATTTTTTACTTGTTTTGCAATTTTTTTTTGATTCCTTTTTCATTTTATCAAAATCATTTTTATATTTGTCAGTGAAGACCAATAAAGCTAAGGTGATGGAAGGTAATGAATCAAAAGAAAGACAAGAGATTTTCTCGAATGTTGTTCGGGCTGGAAGGCGTACATACTTCTTTGATGTCAAAAAAACCAGAAAAGGGGATTTGTATTTGACGATTACAGAGAGCAAAAAAGTGTTTGAAAGTGAAGGGAAATTTCATTTTGAAAAACACAAATTGTTTTTGTACAAGGAAGATTTTGAGAAATTCTCAAAGGCGCTGGAAAATTCTGTGAGTTTTATTGATGAAAATGTTGAAGATTTTCTCGAAAATCCGGAGATGGAAAATCCTAATCAGGAATTTCAAACGGACGAACAGGTTGACACGAAAACAGATGAATCACATGTTGATAAGGGGGAAGACAATGAAAACTCAAACCCCGATTTTACCGATGTTGATTTTGATGATTTAGATAAAGATTAAATCAGCTTACAACGCATAAATTAATTCACAGGTTTTTACTAGCCAGTGCTCATCTACTTCGTTGAAACTATTTTTGGTTTCGCTGTCAATATCCAATACACCTATTATTTGTTTTGATGCATTATAAATCGGAACAACAATTTCAGATTGTGATTTAGCACTGCATGCTATATGACCGGGAAAACTTTGGACATCCGGAATAAGTACCGGTGCTTTCCTGTCAATTCCGGCCCAACAAACCCCTGTATGTGCTTTGAGTTTTAAACATGCCAAAGGCCCTTGATATGGTCCCACCAAAAGCTCGCCATCTTTATTCAGCAAATAAAATCCTGTCCAGAAATAACAGTCAAATTTATGATGCAAAATTGCGGAAATTGTCGCCATGCGCGATATTGGATTGTTTATATCTGCAATTAAATCAATAACTTGTTGATAGACCCGTTCATATCGTGCGGCTTTTTTATGATTATCCATTTTATTTTCTTTTATACTAAACAAAGCTACTGATTTTTGGTTTCTTTTAAAAATGAAAGATAATGAAAAATTTAATAATTTTAATGGCAGTTATGATGACAGGGGCACTACAGGCACAGGAATCTTTTTATGATTTAAAAGCCAAAGATATTTCAGGTGAGATGATTGATTTTTCTCAGTTTAAAGGGAAGAAAGTACTGATTGTTAACACAGCGAGTAAGTGTGGGTTTACGCCACAATATGAGGGTTTGCAAAAATTGCATGAAGATTATGCCGGCGATGATTTTGTAATTGTCGGATTTCCATCCAATGATTTTTTGAAACAAGAGCCTGGTACGGAAGATGAAATTATGGCGTTTTGTGAGAAAAATTACGGTGTTGAATTTCTAATGATGTCAAAAGTTGTTGTGAAAGGGAGTGATAAGCATGCTGTGTATCAGTGGTTGACCCAAAAAGCAAAAAATGGAGTGAAAGATTCAAAAGTTTCTTGGAATTTTCAGAAATACATGATTTCCGAAACCGGTGAGTTGATTGAAGTTTTTTCCTCAAAAGTAAAACCTCAGGATGAGAAAATAGTGTCGATAATTAAATCTTAATTGACTGTAAACATAAAAAAAGCGAGCATCGAATGTATTGGAGCTCGCTTTTTTTAATTTGGTAATTTATCCCGCATTATTCAGGCGATTATACCAATTTAATTTCATGCGACACCCAATTTTAGGCGTTAAATAATCTGCGGGGACAAGCTGTATTTGCCTAATTATGAGTGAGTAACAGACTATTTGTGTTAAGCGCGGTGAATAATCCGGGTTATTTACTCACCATGCGTGTGCAATCCGCATTCTTTTCCTGAATTATTTTCCCACCACCAACGACCGGCGCGGAAATCTTCTCCGGGTTTTATCGCACAAGTACAAGGAGCACATCCGATACTGACGAATCCTTTGTCATGTAGGCTGTTATATGGTATGTTTTCTTTTTTTAGAAAGGTTTCAACATCTTCTAATGTCCAGTTAATGAGTGGATTAATCTTGTAGAGTCCGTAGCCTTCATCCCATTCCAGTATTTGCATGTCTGTGCGATTTTGGTTTTGATCTTTACGAATGCCGGTAATCCAGCATTCCATATTATTTAATGCGCTTTTAAGCGGTTCTACTTTACGGATATTACAGCATTCTTTTCGGTTTTCAATCGATTCATAAAAACTATACGGTCCTTTTGTACTCAGCAGTTTTTCCACAGCTTCGTGTTTTGGAAACATCACTTCAATCTCTCGATTATAACGTTCGCGAGTTCTGTTGAATACTTTGTAAGTTTCTTCAAACATACGGCCGGTGTCAATTGTCACCACACGAACGGGAATGTTGTAAGTAAAAATGTAATGTGTGAGTACCTGATCTTCAATTCCAAAACTAGTTGTAAAAATGAGTTTTTCTGGAAATGCTGCTGCAATAATTTTTAGCGTTTCAGGTATCGACTTGTTCTTAATATTTGCTTGTAGTTCCGCTATTGTTTTCATTGTATATTTTTTGGAGCTGTTAATTTGATGCGTTTGATTATTTTTCTTCGAATCATTGAGTTTCTGCGAATTATCACCCGCATTCTTCCCCAACGAACGCTTGTCCAGGCTCTTTCATGAAGAAAATATAATAATAGTTTAATTCCTGATTCAGCCACTGCCACGCCGGTTGCTTTCTCAATTGCATGAGGATCTCTTCCGAAAAAGATCAATGCCAGTGCAAATGTTGTTGCAGATGCAATAACCCGCCAGGTTATTGCTTTCAAAACACTTTTTACAGGTCGATCCCGAACTGTTGAAATGCGTTCTGCTTTTTGTTTGGCCTTGCGCTTGGCTCGTGCTGCTTTATAGGCTTCTGTTTTTTTATCCATAATTGTTTTTTTATCGCAGCAGATATTAAACCGTGAAAATAGAAACTATTCCATAAGTAAAAGTACTTATTTTAAATCGGTTGGCTGTCAGGTAATTGGCAAAGTTTCTGATTTGCTTAGTGGTTACAGGAAAACAAAGCCTTATGAAATTTGTTAATACAACATTAAATGATATTTATGAAAATTATATTTGTATTATTGATGCTTTGGATATCCAATGTTGAACTTATGGGACAAACAGAAAACAATTCATATAGACAGCTTACTGACGAAGAAAAGCGCGTAATTATCCATAAAGGAACTGAACGTCCTTTTACTGGTGAATATGAGGAATATTGGGAGGCAGGAACCTATGTTTGTAAACGTTGTGGTGCAGCATTGTACCAGTCTGAAACAAAGTTTGATGCTCGTTGTGGATGGCCGAGTTTTGATGATGAAATTCCAGGAGCCGTAAAATCTGTTCTGGATGCGGATGGGGTCAGGTCTGAAATTACTTGTGCCAATTGTGGTGCGCATCTTGGTCATGTCTTTATCGGAGAGCAATTTACAGCGAAAAACACACGTCATTGTGTGAATTCTATTTCTTTAGAGTTTATTCCGGAAACAAAGACGGATTAATTTGGCTGATGATTTCACCTGTTGTATCCTAACAAAGCTTCAAAATGAACATCTAAAAATCAAAAGTTTATGATGCCTATTAACGGATTGGAATATCTCTAAATAATATCGTTTGCAACCATGGGGTTCACGTTCACCGCATTCACTGATTTTTTGTTTTTAATCCGAGACAGCTGGGTGGGCAAATAGCTGCGGCGACCGACGAAGGAGGAATTCGCCGGAGCTGTGGTTGTGGGTGTCCGGATTAAAGATTGATTTTTTGGGGATATATTGTCTTACCAGTTTATTGGTATACTCACTTAGTCCTCTTTCCTAGGAAGAATACGGGTGTGCAAAAAAGAATTCTGCGAGTAATTTTCCAGATATTTTACGTTTGTTCTTACAATAGAGTAAAAAAAATGGCCGGTAAATTATTTTCACCAGCCATTTAAAAAATTTGAGAGAATCGTTATCTTATCAAGTTAACCATTCCGGTTTCCATGACTTTTTCGTCTTGTTCATCGATCCCTGAAACAAT
>CAYOUD010000020.1:0-26059 GCA_964407055.1 uncultured Bacteroidales bacterium
GGTTTAGATGATTTAAATCTGCACAAAGGGAATTCCATGAATAATGCAGGTTAGAGTTACAAGTTATAGATTGCAAAAAGTGCAATTTATGCGAAACTCGTAAAAGAGCTGTGTTTGGTATGGGGTCTAAAAAGGCTTCGATTTTTATCATAGGGGAAGCTCCGGGTGATGATGAGGATGATCAGGGAATCCCTTTTGTTGGAAAATCTGGAAAACTTTTGGATAAAATTCTTAAAGCCTGTGCATTCAATCGCAATGAACATGTTTTTATGGGAACGATTGTGAAATGCAGGCCGCCATCTAATCGGCATCCCAAACCACAGGAAACCGAAACTTGCTTTCCGTATTTGCTGAAACAAATTGAAATGATTAATCCATTGATAATTGTTGTACTTGGACAAATTGCGTTGCAAACTTTGATCGATCAGAATGCAAAAATTTCGCAAATGCGTGGAAAATGGATTCCATGGAACGGTCGTTTGGTCATGCCCACATATGATCCCTCTGCGTTGTTTAAAAAACAGGCATTAAAGGCCTGATGTCTGGGAAGATTTTAAAGCGGTATTTTATAAATATCGTGAGTTAGTTGAAAAGAATCATACATCGCCACATATTACTACCGAATGAAATTAGTTTGATTTGAGATAAACAATCATCAGAAAAAGGAGTAAAACACCCATTAAACCAATACTAATCCACTGAATGGTTTTATTCATCCGATGGCTGTTCATCCAGGGTTTTGTCCTCAGCTTCTGTATTTTTTTCATTAATGACATATCTTGGGCGTCGTCTTACGTTTGATCCGATTCTGCTGATATATTCTCCAATAATTCCTAGTGATAAAAGTTGTACTCCGCCTATAAAAAGGACACTTAAAATCAGTGATGTCCAACCTTGCACGTAAGAATGTGCAATAAATCGCTGGTATAGTGCCCAAAGGATAAGAATAAAACTGACAAAACTGACAATGATTCCCAAAAAGGTGGCAAAGCGAAGCGGGAAATCGGAGAACGAGGTAATACCATCAATTGCAAATCGAAACATGCGTTTATATGACCATGCTGAACGACCTTTTATTCGGCCTTCTCGTTCGTAAGACACATAAGTTTGTTTAAATCCGATCCAAGCAACCTGTCCTCTGATGAAGCGATCTCGTTCAGGCATTTTTTTTAGGATATCAGCAACTTTTCGGCTTATCATTCTGAAATCACCGGTATCCATTGGTATTTTCACATTAGTCATTCTGGCAAGCAGTCGATAAAAAAGTCGGGCAGTAAATTTTTTCAAGAAGGATTCGCCTTTTCTTCTTTCACGTTTTCCGTAAACCACATCAAATCCCTCATTCATTTTTTGATTCATTTCTGTAATCAGTTCAGGCGGGTCTTGCAAGTCTGCATCCATGATGACAATTCGTTTCCCGGTACAATGTTCCAAACCTGCACTAATTGCTGCTTGTTGCCCAAAATTTCGACTTAAATCGAGGTATTTAACGGTGCTGTGCTTTTTTGCGAGTTGTTTTATAATGTCTAATGAATCATCTGTACTTCCATCATTAACAAAAAGTATTTCATATGTTGAACAGATATTGTCAAGGTTTTCTGCCAGTCTTTTTTGGCAATTATCAAGGTTTTCGGCTTCGTTGTATACCGGAAGAATTACAGAAATGTTTTTGTTGTGCAATTTTCTCATGGTTTTTTGCTTATGACAAATATACGGATAATAAGTAAGGAAATGAATTGTCAATATGCTTTTAAAAGAAAGCTTACGAAGCGAGCATAAACCGGATGCTGACTCCAAAGTCAATATTTCTACTTGGGAATGAGGATGATACTTTTGGATTTGTGATGATGTGGTCGTAGAAAATTCGTAAGTTAAACCGGTCGCTGAGTACGTAATCTGCACTGGCTTTTATCGTAATCATACCGCTTCCTGCTGTTGGCTGATTTACTCCTTCTTCAAGTTTTCGAATAATGGTTAAATTATTTCTGATGGATAAATCGAGACGTAAGTTCAGGTCAGAGTTGAATGTTCGTTTCCGACCACCTTTTCCTCCGATTTGAATTTCTACATCTTGTATTCGGTAACCACCACCAATAACATACTCATTGGTACGCATTTCTGTCAATTGGTTATTAGCAAAACTCATGTTCAGACTTCTTGACTTTTTAAATTCGATTTTTGTAATTAGTGAATTTACCCAGTTCAGGTCGATACCGATAAATGGTGAAAATTGTTCTGTGATGGAAATAGAACCAATTTCAAGTTCTGAATAGAAATTTCCGTTCGGGTCGGAAATGTAGTTAAATCCATCTTGCGGATTCCACATATCTGCTAGTCTGCTGGTAAATCCTCCGACATTATAAGTTGAGCGATAAACATGGGTAATATTGGCTGTTCTGAGGTACTTCTTCAGGAATGGGATTTGTGACAAACCGTCGTAAGTCAAACGCCAGTTCGGTAATACATTTGCCAGTGATGGGAATGGGTCCATGCTAATTTGTTTTGCATCGCGACCAGAATATGCAGCAAGGAAAGCCGGGATCATAACACTTTGTGATAATTTTCCGAATCCGGCCGGGAATCCATCTTCGTCAACATTCGCTGGGTCATAATCGGGTCGCTGTTGTGCAAGTCGAGTTGCAATGGTTAAGCGCGCATCGTTAAATGCAGTAAATGCATCTGATTCATAATTCCCGTCTTCGCTGATGGATTCAAAAGCGGTTCCCCAAGTAATGGTTGTCATGGAGAAGTTTCCTGTGCGCATTTGGCTGTTTACAGTCCACCTTCCGGCTCCGCTGATTGGGTTGTCAACTCGCCAATTGTAATACTCACTAATGTTTTCAGTATAAGTTCTGTTTACATTTAAATCAATCCGCATACGGCGCACCGGTTCAAGGGAAGCGCGTATTGTCCATGTTTCATTTTCGCTCATGGTGAATGGTTGATTCAACATTGAGTCAATCGTTAACATTTGATTGTCAGATGCCCAGTATGCAAAATCTCTGTCTTGCCACCCCAAAACAAACGGAACATTCGGAGCACGCGTGCCCTGATAATTTGTCATCCCCAGAATTTGAGATTCAGGAAGGAAACCCGGCAATTGTGTTCCATTGGTTCCGGAATAAGAAATATTGATATTTTTAGTACTCATGGCAAGTGCCAAGGTATTGTCAAAAATAATTTTTGCAATGCTTTCTGTTTCTTCCCGTACCCCGGTAACTTTTATGAGTGCATTATCACTGTCTTCAGATGGTGTAAAGTAAACGGTTTTATCATTAACAATTTCAAGTTCTCCTTCAATATTCTTTCCGTCTGCAGCTGTGGCCTGAATGGTAATTTCTTCTGTTTTCAGTTTATGGACAATGCGTTTTCGTTTGTCTTTTTTTAAACGGACTTCGGCTTCTTCGTAAGTGACTGTTTCTTTTTTCGGTTTTTTGTTTCTTCGACTTCTGCCTTTGTACTTTTGATTAACTTTTTTCAAGTAATTCACGCTGTTATATAATGTCAGCATATTGAATTGAGTGCTCAGAGAGAGCGTGTTTGAATTTTGAATGGTATTCCCCAGAATGATTGAGTCTGCAATAATTGGGCTTGCAATCCAGTCGTATGTGCCATTATAACGAGCATTAGCAGATATCCATTTTAATAGTGGAAATTTGTTTATCGGAATTTTATAATTCACATTAAACCGGTGATTGTAATGTGTATTACGACCAAGATCTCGGAGATTATCCCAGATAGTATCTCGTTTTTGTTCATAAAATGGATCATTTTCCCACATGCGCCCTTGTGGCTCATCAATTCTGGCATTGTTTGATGCAGAAAAATCAAATTTCAGGCTTCTTGAGAGATTGTATTTAAAATCATATTGTCGTACCCAGAAGAAATTTTTGTTGACATTCAATGGGATTTTTACATATGGATTGCTGACATTTCTTAACTGGGTTTCGCTGTAAGTACGTACTAAATTTGTTCTGAAACTCAATTGAGAAGGCAAATAATAAAAGTTAAAATCCTGCAATAATTTGAATGCTGATTTATTAAATAACTTTATCGATTTGAATGGTTGTACATTCTTTGGTGTTGCATTGTAGTTATATGCCAGTGAACCGGAAATGTCTTTGTTTGTATTAAATTGTGTATTAACATTTCTTCGGAAAGTTTCATTGTAAGAATAAGATGCAGACCAGTTTGCAAGGTCATATACCTGTGGCTTGCCTTTCATTTTATTCACTTTAACATTTGTGAAGTTTATGCTTTTTCTTTGTGTGTAATCCTGAGCAATGTAACGCAAAGAATCTTTTTCCTCAACACTTCTGTTGGGGTCGTTCAATGCAACTTTAAACGGAATATCGGGGTCTAAAGGGTTGTATTCTGGATTACTTACAGATTCTGAATATCCAACATACATTGGAATGCGTACTCCGGTTTTTTGCGGAAAGAATTTTCCAAGCTCAAAGTTTGAGGTAATATTGTATGAATTAATTTCTTCTTTTTGTCGTTCATTGACTTTTTGGTTGATAGCACCAAATCCGGGTTTTGAGGTTTCTCCTGTTACTGTTACAGAGCCAAAGTCAGCAAGACGTGTTGTCATTCTTGCATTTGCAGCCCAACCACCTTTTTGGTCAAAGTCTGTAAGGCGCAATTCGTTCACCCAAATTTCCGCTGATTTCGGTAATCCGTCATCATAATCATTTGCATTTTGTTTTTTTGGATTACGAACTCCAATCATAATGGTTTTTACATTGCTTAAATTGGGATTACCCATCACGCTGACATTTCTGTCTCCGTCTGCCAAGGAGTATAGTCTTGTAAGGGTTACACCTGAGCCTGCTCCACGCATTGCATCGTTTCGGTTTTGCTTAACCAATTGTAATAAATCAAAATCCAGTTCTAAATTGTTTTCAATTGGCCAAACAATAACACGGTCTTCATAAATCTTATTGTCGTAATTACCGTAAGGCGTGAGTTTTAGTGGCAACTCATATTCATAATAGTTGTTCTGATAATCAGAACCTAGTCTTATAAATAGTCTGAGTTCGTCATCATCTATCGGATAGCCTTCAATTTCTTCGGCGTGCACATACATTTTTAATGTTCGGTATTTCCGAATATCCATGTTAATGTTTTTATATACCGCGCGTGCATCTCCGTCCACCAGCTCAGTAACTTTTAGTACCATTGACTGTTCGTTGAGCTGACGAAGTTGTGGGTTAGTTGGGTCAGTAACACGGTCAATGTCAGGAGGCAGCACATAATTTACTGGCTCCTTGTATGCATTTTCTTCAATATTAACAGCCGTTACTTCAAAAGGAGTTTGGGTAATTTCATCAGGGATATATTCTCCGGGTTGAATGAAAGAGTTGTCGTATTTTCGCCATTCGCTGCGAACCAAATCCATGGTTCCGAAACGCATTATGGTTGGCTGTGTGAAATTTGTTAATAAAAGCCGCATAAAGCGAATGGATTTAAAATCCTCAATTGCACCAACTTTTTTATCATAATTACTAATGGGGATTTTAAACTGATACCAGGTTATTTTACTTTGCTCGTCATTTGAAAATTGCGCAGAATATTCGGTTTTATCTGTAATGAAATTTTTCCCAACTTCGAGGTCTTCAGGGCGAATGCTGATACGGTATTGGAAATAGGCTTCGTTTTCACTGAGTGTGTTATCACGATTAATGTCCTCCACATCAGGAATGGTTCTGGCTGATGATGAATAAGCAGCATTGTCGGTTACAGGGCTGTTGCCGTCGAGTCCGTTATAGTACATATAGCGTTCCAGAATCCCGAGGTCTTGCGCATCGTATTCATCACCCCGAAAAAATTTGTAATTATCGCTTGAGGGATCTTCGAGTGCATTGATATAGGTTTCTGATTCTGCTCCAAATGTACTTTCCAGCACATTCAGATAATTGTGCATTCCGCTACTACTAAAGAAATTCCGTTCCTGTTCATCTCCAAGTCCGTCAAGTCCGACATCTTGTGCTTCGCGCGATTCAGGTTCGTTGTCGAATGCGTTCGTTAATGACTGGATTAATGGAACCAGCCCCCATGTTGTTGTATCAACTGGGTTGTCCACTGTAGGAGTAGGAAGTCCATTTTCAAATGATTTTCTTCCGTCTTTAAGGACATCTTCAGAAATATTACCGAGATTAAAATATAAATCTCCGCCCTGATTTGTTTCATCCTCTACGAATGGGTCCATCATCCAGAATTCGATGTATTCAATATTTGCTTCCTCAAAGTCATTCGTGTTAAGCGATCTCATAATTCCGCCCCAACGTTTTTCTGGGAATTTTAGAGTTCCATCTGCATTAAATCCATCCACATCATAGTTGTATGGACCTTTTAAGTTTGGATAATATGCGAGGTTAAGTACGGCTAAAGTTGTTGGAATTGTTCCTGTTTCAGAATCTTTATTGGGAAAAATCTCTTTTTCTTGTACCTCACGCACATAGTGGCTGGATTGTTGTTCAATTGAAACCGGACTGTTTGAGCGGTGGAAAAGCGGGTCAACGATATACCATGCAAGTTTTGCTCTATTATATCCATATTCCAGATCGTTCATTAAGTCTTCTCCGCCAGGGAATAATGAAGTTTGCCCACTAGGCGTACTGGCAATATTCCATGCGTTAAACATTTTGATGTCATAGCTGGTTTCGCTCCCTTCAAAATCATCAATATATGCACTTCCTCCATCTTCTATGGCTTTTGAAATGCCCGGAATCAGGTGTGCAAATTCACCGGTTACGGTTACGGAGGATTTTTCTTTTGTTTCAATAAAGGGAAGCCAGTCAACAGCTTTTGTAAGCCATGGTACCTCACTACGGTATGATCCGTTTACGCCCCAAATTGTATTTGATATCGGGTCATCGCCGAAACTCACTTTCTGCGTTAGAGGTCGTTCTGTTAAGTTCAGTATGGTTGCTCCGAAATTAAAATCTTTACTAATTTCATAATTCAGATGAGTTCCAACCAGTGTTTTTGTTTGGATATTGAATAATGAATTGCTTTCTAGTGAGATATTAATAGGTGTTCCGGACTCTAGAATTCCTTCATTGATAATTTTTACTCTTCCCAGATTGTAGTCAACAGTGTAATCAGCATTTTCTTGCAGTTGCATTCCACCAGCAGTAACAACAATTGATCCTTCCGGAATATTAATGGCGTTTAGGCTGATTTCTGAGCCGCTGCTGGATTTGTAATGACCTGCCAGATAAAATTTGTTTTTTTCTGCAATTTGTCGTGCTGTGCTTTGTGTGGAGTCGTATAATTCCTGAAAAACATATTGCTCGGCAATCTCTTCATTATCAATGATACCACCAATAATTTTCTCGCGCAGATGTGAACCAAAAGGTTCTCTCACCGGGAAAATTACACGTCCATTTTGCGGGACAATGGTAATGTTGTTGATAAAGTCATATTGTCCGTCAGGGTAGGGGTCAAGTTGCGTGTTTAGATTGTCAAGGTTCATAACACGCAAAAGAATTTCAGAATCAATTGCTCCGGCAGGGATATAATTAATTGCGGTTCCGGTTTTATCGTTTCTGTACATAACATCCAGCACAAAATCCTCATTGTTTACCTGATAAGCACCAATTGCATAAATGTTTTTCATCATCAGATCCCAGGTTTTTAATTTTGGGGTTAAGGTTGTTCCTTTGATGACTTTCAGGATGAGAGCGTCCGGTGCAGAGACTCCGCCGTTTGCAAATTCACCGACACGGTAAGTTTTTCCGTTCATGGTATATTCAAAAGCAACAGCCATCACTTGATCTGATGCCAATCTGGAATTCAATGAAATATAACCAAGTTGTGAATTAAAAGTGTATTCTGTGGTGGTTAGCATTCTTGCTGATTCGATTTTTTCAAAGTCCACACCACCTGACATTTCAAGATCAATCAAGGTTGAGCTTGCTTGGTTAATGTCTCTAACACCTGGAACTTGATCGATATCTAAAAGGTTATTGGCTGAATCGCTGGGGACTCGTGTGATTTCCATGTAGGTATCTGCATAGTCGGATTGTATGTCATTGGTGTTGCTTTCTCCGAGGTCAGGAAATGCGATGATGTTTCTGGCGTTTTCAAAATCGCCGCTTGTATTTGTTACCCAAACTTCAATACGGGTAATGTTGATTCCGGAATTAATTACAGGCAGATTTGCTAATGCGCGGTCATAGTTTTCTTTAAAATAGTGTGCTAGGAAAAAGTGTTTATTTTCTTCGTACTCATCTGCATCAATTTCAAATTCTTGAAGTTGCGCCCCACCTTCAACTGTAATTGTTGACGTTTCTCCTTTTTGTTGTGAGAAAATACTTGTCATGGTAAGGCGTCCGAATTTTAGTTCCGTTTTAAATCCAAACAGTGATTGGCTTCCCTGAATTAATGAGCCTGTTAATGGGAGCGAAACATTTCCTGCTTCAATTTTTTGAATGATTTCATCTTCGTGTCCGGTGTATTCAATTTTCACTGAGTTTTCAAAGTCGAATGCAGCTTCAGTATCGTACTGGACATTGAGTTTCATTTTGTCTCCAATTTGCCCAACGACATTCATTTGGATTTTTTCTTCAAAATCGAAAATTGTCTGTCGTTGCATTTTAACCGGCAAGCTAGGGTTTTTAACTGTTGAGATATTTATTCCAAAACGCAGTTCTGCAGAGCCTTGTGGTTTTATGTCAATGGTATTGCTTCCGAAGATACGGTCAAAGGCTTCTCCACCGACTTTAAGTTTAGGGATTAAGCTGGATTGTGTTTCAAAGCTGGAGTTTTTATAACGTTGTCTCCAATATTCCTGCATTCCTTTTTCAAAGTCGTAATTGATGTAGTCCTCCATTGACATTGAATAGGGTGTTTCAATGTCTGTGCTGTCACCGAGTACTCTGCGGAAAACATAACTTCCGGTTTTTGGGTCGTAAACGACTTTTGTTTGGATATTGGACGGGTCAGAACCGTAGAGCGGTGAATTATCTTGATTTTCATTTGGATTGTTGCCGTCTCCTTCAAATTCATAGGGCAAATCAACATCTTGAATTTCTATGGTATCATTGACGGGTATTGTGTCATTTACGCTTTGTGGTAGCGCAAAGTTCAGGGCATCATTTTGTTTTTCAGATGCTGATAATTTGCCTGCAAACACAAAAATGAGCAAGGAATACAGGAGATATTTTTGGTTTCGCTTCACGCCCTGTTATTACGATTATAATTGCTTCAATGCAAATTTAACTAATTCTTCCACAGAAATATCTGGGTTTTTAGCTACGACTTTTCTTAGGGCATTTTCAATTTGTTTTTTGCCAAAACCAAGCATAGCTAATGCTTCAAACGCTTCGTTTTGAATTGTATTGCCTCTTGGGTTTAAAATATTTACATCATCATTAATTTTTTCGCTGATTTTATCTCTCAGGTCAATAATAATTCGTTGGGCTGTTTTGGCTCCAATTCCCTTAATGCTTTGAAGTGTATTGACATCATCGTGCTGAATTGCACTGGTAAGCTGGTCGGGGCTCATTGTTGAGAGCATCATTCTAGCGGTATTTGCACCCACACCATTGACAGTAATGAGCAGTCTGAATAATTCGCGTTCTTTTTTTGTTGTAAACCCGAAAAGTTGCTCAGCATCTTCGCGAACTACATGATGAATCCAGAACAAGGCTTCTTGTCCGTTTTTTAATTCAGTAAATGTATTTACAGAGATATTCATAAAATATCCAACACCTTGGTTTTCAAGTACCGCGAAGGATGGATTCAAGTCTGTTATTTTTCCTTTAATGTATTCGTACATGGTTTTTTGCTTAATTGACAAAAATAGTTAAAACTCTGCAAAAATATACATACATAAAAAAAAAGGTTGAAATCTTATTTTTCAACCTTTATAAGTATGATGTTTTTGTTTTATATTATGCGTTGTAAGCCCACTTTAGATAGGTTGCTCCCCATGCAAATCCGGCACCGAAGGTTGCAATGATAATTTGGTCTCCTTTTTTAAGCTTGTCTTCCCATTCCCATAACAATAATGGAATCGTTGCGGAGGTTGTATTTCCAAATTTATGGATATTAATCATGACAATGTCTTTGGAAATGCCCATGCGTTTTGCGGTTGCTTCAATAATTCGCATGTTTGCCTGATGAGGAACAAACCAGTTTAATTCGTCGGGGTCGATATCATGTTTTTTCATCATGTTCACAGATACATCTGCCATTTTAGAAACTGCTGCTTTAAAAACGGGTTGTCCTTCTTGATAAATGAAGTGTTCACGATTCAGGACTGTTTCAAACGATGCTGGTTTTTGAGACCCACCGGCAACTTGGTGTAAGTGTTTTCGTCCCGAGCCATCCACTTGCATTTCGGAATCAATGATTCCAAAATTTTTATCTTCAGATGGTTCCAGAAGTACTGCTGCTGCGCCATCTCCAAAGATCGGACAGGTAGCTCGGTCAGTATAATCGGTGATTGACGACATTTTATCGGCACCAACTACGATTACTTTTTTATGAGTTCCGGATTCAACATATTTGGATGCAGTGTTGAGTGCAAATAAAAAGCTTGAGCAGCCTGCATTGAGGTCAAATCCGAAGGCATTTTTAATACCTACTTTATCAGAAATGATGTTTGCTGTTGCCGGAAATTGCATATCTGGTGTTACAATACCGCAAATCAGCATATCGATATCGTCGGGGTTTGTATTGGTTTTTTCGAGCAGTTGTTGTACTGCTTTTGCTCCCATAAACGAAGTACCCTCGTTTTCTTCTTTGAGGATACGGCGTTCTTTAATACCAATACGAGACATAATCCACTCATCAGTTGTTTCAACTTTTTGAGCTAACTCCTGATTTGTCATAATGTATTCAGGGACATATCCACCGACGCCCGTAATAATTGCATTATATTTACTCATAATTAAAAAAATCTTTAATTCGTAAAGACAATTTTGCATTAACCATTTTTCTGGTTTGCATAATCATATTTGAAATTGCACGGGCATTGCTTATCCCATGACCAATTACCACATTTTCGTTAATGCCTAAAATCGGTGTCCCGCCGTAGATTTCATAATTAAATCGTTCAAAGTAATCGTCTTCAACGTCTCGGTTTTTCAGCAGGGCATAAAATGATTCAGTTTGTTTTAGTAGTATATTTCCGACAAATCCATCTGCTACAATGACATCGGTTACTTCAGTATCAAAAAGTTCGTGACCTTCAATGTTTCCGACAAAATTAAAATCGGGATTATCTTTCATCAAATCAAACGCTGATTTTGAAATAAGGTTGCCTTTTCCTTCTTCTTTACCGATGTTTAACAAGCTGACTTTTGGGTTTTCAACACCAAAAATAAACTGATAAAAAATGGAACCTAATATTCCGTATTGATACAAAACATCGGGTTTGCTGTCAGGGTTGAGTCCGACATCCAACAGGATATTTTGTTTTCCGTTGGTTGTAGGGACAAAACTTGCAATTGCCGGTCTCAGAACGCCCGGTATGGGTTTGATTGCCTTCATTGCCCCGACCATCATTGCCCCAGTATTTCCTGCGCTGGCAAATCCATCAATTTCCTTAGTTCTAAGAAGTTTATATCCCGTTACCAGGCTTGAGTTTTGTTTTTGTTGGAAAGCTTTTGCGGGGTGGTCGTTCATTTGGATAACTTCTGGCGCATCGACAATAACAAATGCTTCTGGATTGCACTTTCGTTTTGAAAGCTCATTCAGAATCAATTGTCTTGAACCAATCAGGACGATTGCATCGTCTGTGTTCATTTTGTCGAGAGCCAGAATTGCTCCATCGATGCACGCATCCGGGGCAAAGTCGCCACCCATTATGTCGAGGCCAATCCTCATTTAAAGCCTATCTAAGCTCAGCTTCCTTGTTTATTGCTAACATTCCCTTATAATGTCCGCATTCCGGGCAAACATGGTGATAACGAATTGTTGCGCCGCAATTTTGACAAGTTGCCATAGTAGCTGCTTGAGCTTTATAATGCGTTCTGCGTTTGTCTCTTCTTGTTTTTGATTGTTTTCTCTTCGGATGTGCCATTTTTCCCGTATTTAATTATTGTATAAATCTTTTAATTTCTCTTTCCAGTTTTCATCAGACTTTGCGGAATCGATAACCTCTGCATCTTCTTCTGTGATATGTGATTCTCCGGCAATGAATTTAACAACTTCCGGATTACACATGGAATTTCCATTTTCATCTTCAGGATGAACTTTTCGGATTGGCAGGGAAAGCATTACCATTTCATAAATAAAATAAGCAATGTCAAGATAATTATCGGTTCTGTCCAATGTTACAAAGTCTTCATCTGTGTCAAAGTTCGTTGTTTCATCAAGGCGTATTACAACCTCATGATGTAAATCCATGTGCTGTGAGAAAAAGTCGAGGCATCTGTCACATTGCATCTCAAAATCTCCGTCTGCATCCAAAAAAAGCAAAAAATCGTCAGATTTTCGCGTAAGTTTTGCAGACAGTTTCAACTTTACATTCCGAATTTCTTCATTTTCAAAACGCAAGAATAGTTTGTCATCAATTTGAAAATCAAACTGATGCTCTCCATTCTCTAATTCTGAATGCTGAATCTGATATGTTAAATCTTTACTTTTCACCTAAATAAAAATTGTGTGCAAACTTATAAAATAACTTGCTAACAGACATAAGATTTTCAAAAAAAATCATAATAATATCTGAAATCCCCTTATTTGTTCAGGATAATGCGGAATGTTGTTCCGGTTTTGGGGTCAGATTGTTTAATGGAAATTCGACCGTTGTGGTATTCTTCAATAATTCGTTTGCTTAGGGATAATCCTAAACCCCATCCTCTTTGTTTTGTTGTGTATCCTGGTTGGAAAACGGTTTTTTGCTTTGATTTTGAAATTCCCTTGCCTGTATCGCTGATGTCAATATAAACCTGATTTTCTAATTCGGATAAATTGATAGTGATTTTTCCCTCACCATTCATTGCGTCAATGGCATTTCGACAAATATTTTCAATGACCCACTCAAAAAGATTAAGACTGAGTGGAATTTGAATCGTGTTTTTATCCTGGATATTAATATCAAATTGTATTTTTTGTGAGCTTCTGTTTTTAATGTATTTAATTGCAGATTTCAACGCTTTTTGTATTGGTTCTTTTTTTAGTGCCGGTGTCGAACCGATTTTAGAGAATCGTTCTGCTACGCGTTCCAGACGTTTAACATCTTTTTCAATTTCCGCAATGTTTGGGTTTTCAGGGTTTTCAAGTTTCAGGACTTCCACCCATCCCATGAGCGATGAAATTGGTGTACCTAATTGGTGTGCGGTTTCTTTTGACATGCCTAGCCACACGTGGTTCTGTTCGGATTTACGGGAGGTACTGAATGCCAGATAAGAAACCAGTATGAAAAGTGAAATGATTGCCAGTTGGATAAATGGATAGTAATATAACTGGGTAATTAAAGTTGAATCGTTGAAGTAAATGAAATTCCGTTTTCCGTTTAGCAATTCAATTTCAATCGGAGTATGATTTCTTTTCATATCCTCAAGTGTTTTGTGTCTGAATTGCGGATTTTGCATTTTGAGAGAATCCAGATTTCTGTATGAAATAATACTGTCCTTAGGATTTGCTAATATCACTGGAATGGTATTGTTACTAAGTAAAACATGAAAAACAAAGGAGACATCCTGATCGGGATTGGATTTTTGGATTTCTTCATTTGCTATTGCCCAAAGTTCAACGCGCTTTCTTTCTTCGTCGGACAGTTTTTTCATTAAATAATTTGTGTAAAACAACGAACCTGCACCAATTAATATGGCAACAAAAAATAGTAAAAGCTTCCAACGGCGTTTTTGATTGTATATATTCACTTTGATATCTTTAGAGCATTAAACGGTTTAATGTTTCTTTTATTTTCTCAATTTAGGTATTGCCTGATAAACTGCTGAATATTGAAAGTGTTTGTGAGATAATAAAAAAGATAAAAATTATCCAAGTTAATGTTCTTGGGAGAAATCGGGCTTTCGTGTTTAAAAGATAGTTGACGAAAATGTATGACATTGGTAATGCAAGGAAAAAGCGGTTGTAAATGCAAAACCCGTCCATAACATATGCAAAAACTCCAAAAAAGAGAAAAATCACTATAAATGATAAATGTTTTCGTTTGCTTACTTTTAAAAATCCCGAATTTAATGAAAGAAATACCAAGCTGGCAATGCTTAAAAATGCTAAGAGAAAATCCAAAAACAACACAGTGAATTCTGGAATTACCAAACCACTAAATACTTGATTGAACAAGAAAT
This sequence comes from uncultured Bacteroidales bacterium, assembly GCA_964407055.1. GTDB lineage: Bacteria > Bacteroidota > Bacteroidia > Bacteroidales > ML635J-15 > JAQIBY01. The sequence goes on from CAYOUD010000020.1 coordinate 14,277, forward strand.
GCTGATGCCATAGCATTAAATTGTCCGTTAAAAAACTCCATATGCAGAGTATAAAATAGATACTGAAGGTTCCCAGCAAAAAATTGAGCGTGTTTCTTAGGTTTAATTGATTAAAGATGGTTAAACCAACAATGAATAGCGGGATATAGAGAAGTGTCTGTGGTAAAAACAAACTTGCTATTGCCAAAAAAAGTCCTGTCCAGAATAATTTACTGTGTTTCTTTGAGGAATTATTTATAAGCAGAAAAAGGAAAATGCTCAGCAAAAAAATGCTTGAACTGATAAGCTCTGCAGAAAGATGAAACAGACGATAATCGTTGAAACTGATTATCAGATAAATCCATGACGGGAGATAATATGCATTGCTAATGATATTGAATTGACTGTTTATGTGATATGCCAAAAATAAATTGACAAACACAAATGGAATTGCAGATAGAACCAACCAGGGATGGGAAACATTTATACCATTTAGCCATGAATTTGCAATTCTTAAGGAATCGACCTCGTATATTTGATTGTTATCAGGGAACAGAAACTGTAAACTAACAATTGCCAAGCATACAATAATTAGTGATGCAAGTACAATCGGTTTGTTTTTGGCGATGCCGAGTTCCTTTTTCATAGTTTATAAGTCAAACCCGATGTCTTTACGATAATATTTTTTATCGAAGCTGATTTTTTCAGCCGATTGATAGGATAATGTCAGTGCGTCTTTCATGTTGTCTGCAAGTGATGTTATCGCAATTACACGTCCGCCTGCTGTTAGTACATTCTGTTTTTCTAATTTTGTGCCGGCATGAAAGAGTAAACTGTTTTCCACCTTGTCCAATCCGGAAATTTGTTTTTGCTTTTCATAAGCTTCGGGATAGCCTCCTGAGACTAGCATTACAGTAGCAGCAGTATGTTCATCGATTTCAATGGAAGCCGTATTGAGTGATTGTTCTGCAGTTGCAATGAGTAAGTCGATTAGGTCAGATTTTATGCGAGGAATTACCGATTCTGTTTCCGGGTCTCCCATTCTGACATTATATTCTATTACATAAGGTTCACCCTTTACATTAATCAATCCGAAAAAGACGAAGCCTTTATAATTCATTGCCTCATTTTCAATTCCGCGAATTGTCGGTTTGATAATGTTATTTTCAACTTTACGCATGAATTCATTATCCGCAAATGGCACAGGGGAAACCGAGCCCATGCCCCCTGTGTTAAGTCCGGTGTCTTTTTCTCCAATTCGCTTATAATCTTTAGCTTCAGGGAGTTTTATGTAGGATTTGCCGTCGGTTAGTGCAAAAACAGAAAGTTCAATCCCGTCAAGGAATTGCTCTATAATGACGGTTTTGGATGCATCGCCGAATTTTCCGGCTAACATTTCCTCTAAGGAGGCTTTGGCTTCGTTACGGTCTTCAATAATTAAAACGCCTTTTCCGGCTGCAAGCCCATCTGCTTTAAGTACAAATGGGGGATTTTGTTTGTTGAGAAACGCATTGGCTTTTTTTAGATTTACTTTGGTTGCAGAAAAGTATCCGGCAGTTGGAATCCGATATTTATTCATGAATTTCTTTGCAAACTGCTTGCTTCCTTCAAGTTGAGCTGCAAGTTTATCGGGGCCGATGATTAACACATTTTTCAGTTTTGCATCGTGCAGAAAGAAATCCACGATTCCTTTTACGAGTGGGTCTTCAGGACCAACCACAAGCATATGAATTTCATTTTTTATGCAGAGTATTTTGATTGCTTCAAAATCAGTTGGTTTTATTGGAATGTTCTTTCCTATTGTTTCTGTCCCGGCATTACCGGGAGCAATAAAAAGCGTTTCACATTTTGGGGATTGTGCGATTTTCCAAGCGATTGCATGCTCACGTCCACCTGAGCCTAAAACCAGAATATTCATGTTATTTTTTTTTGTAAAAATAGTATTTCATCATCAGATTACCTAACTGATGTCGGGAATATTCATTAACTATTATTGAATGTAAAGTACGAACATACTAATCATCATGCCAAATATCCCAAGTAAATAAGCAGGATAGAGTTCTTTTGGGTTGCAGGTTTTCAGAATGAGCATAATGCTACCGACAATTCCACTAATGAGCAGAATAATTGCAAAAACTAATCTTAATTCCAATCCAAAAAAAATACTTAAAAATAGTGTTAAGCCAATCATGCTACCCCAGCCTACAGCATGGAAATTTAATTTCGTGAAAAATTGTGCCACAATCAAAAGAGCGAGATTTAAGGAAAGGGCATAAAATAGTTTGATTATGATAATTGGAAATCCGTATCGTTGCATTAAGAACAGGCCGAGAATATAGGAGGTCAAAGTAATTGTTAGTGCAATGATGCGTGATTTTTTTGTTCCCATTTTTAGCTCTGGAATAATTGACTGAAGGTAAAAAAGCGGAATGACCAATACCGGCAAAACGATACTTAATGTAAAGACAATAAGTAAAATAAGTTTTATAATTTTAGTGTCAATGAACTGCAAGTAATGTCCGCTTGAAAAAACCAAGAGGCTTGCCAGCAGTGGAATTAGCAACGGATGAAATAGCCAGGTGATAGGTTTAAGAATTTTGGCTGTTGTCATAAGTTTAAAGTTCTTTACGCAATCTTCCGACAGGGATATTTAGTTGTTCACGGTATTTTGCAACAGTTCTTCGGGCAATTAAAAATCCTTGTTCTTTCAGTAAGCTGGCGAGTTTTTCATCAGTCAGAGGTTTTTTCTTGTCTTCATTCTCAATGAGTTGCATGAGAATTTGTTTTATTTGTCTGGTAGAAACCTCTTCGCCATCTTCTTTTTGCATGCTTTCCGAGAAGAAATATTTTAGCAAGTAATTTCCGTAAGGAGTTTGTACATATTTACTGTTTGCAACCCGTGAAATGGTTGAAATGTCAAGATTTGTGGCATCGGCAATGTCTTTTAAAATCATGGGTTTCAGCAGGGCTTCATCGCCTTCAAGGAAAAATTCTTCTTGGTAATCTATAATTGCCTGCATAGTAACAATGAGCGTGTTTTGCCGTTGTTTTATTGCTTCGATAAACCATTTTGCTGCATCCAGTTTTTGTCTTACAAACATCACAGCTTCTTTGTTTTCTCTGGTTTTCTTTTTTTGATGATGATAGGTTTTTAGCATATCAGCATAATTTCTGCTGACATGAAGCTCTGGTGCATTTCTTGATGTTAAACTCAATTCAATTTTTCCGTCTTTAATGTTAACAATGAAATCGGGAATTATTGTTTGCATGGAAACATTTTCAGATGCAGAGGCTCCCGGTTTCGGATTTAGTTTTACGATAACACCAAGCGCATCTTTAAGGTTATCGATTGTAATTTTTAATTTTGTGATGATGCGTTCGTAATGTTTTTTCGTAAATGATTCAAAATATTCATCGAGAATTCGATATGCAAGTTTAACGTTGTCTGTTTGATTTTCTTTCCGATTAAGCTGAATTAGCAGGCATTCCTGAAGATTGCGTGCGCCAACACCAGGAGGGTCAAGGCTTTGGATGGCACGCAAAGCAGTTTCAAGTTGTTCGATTTCTACCTGGATGTTTTGCGAAAATGCCAAATCATCCACGATATCTTCAAGGTCGCGTCGCAAATAGCCATCAACATCTAAACTGCCGAGCAAATATTTTGCTAGTAGAAAAGTTTCTTGTTTGATACTTTTGAGCTGAAGTTGTTCGGTTAACAGGTCGAGAAATGATTGCCCGTTACTGACAGGCGCGTGTTTTGGTTCGTCGTCTTTTGAATAATTATTTGTTGTCAGCCTGTAATCCGGCGTGTCGTCATCGGATATATAATCTTCCAATGAAAATTCATCTTGCTCGTCGTTTTCTTGTGATTCTTCCTGAGTATCCAGTTCGTCTTGTTCTGTGCCTTCTTCCAGCGCAGGATTTTCTTCCAGTTCTTTTTTCACACGCTGCTCAAGTTGTAAACTGGGTAGTTCCAGCAGCTTAATCATTTGGATTTGCTGCGGCGACAACTTTTGTTGCAATCTTTGTTGTAATCTTTGGTTAAGCATATGCGTATTTATTGTTTCTTCTAAAGATACAAAAAAAATCTTAAAACTCAACATTTTTTGGTGTACGCGGGAAAGGAATCACGTCACGGATGTTTGACATTCCGGTAACGAAAAGCATAAGTCGTTCAAATCCAAGGCCAAATCCGCTGTGTGGAACGGTTCCGAATTTTCGGGTATCCATATACCACCACATTTCATCTTCGGGCACATTCATTTCGCGCATGCGTTTTTGAAGCATTTCAAGGTCCTCTTCGCGCTGCGAACCGCCGATGATTTCTCCAATTTGCGGAAATAAAACATCCATTGCTCTAACTGTTTTATCGTCATCATTGAGTTTCATGTAAAACGCTTTGATGTCTTTGGGATAATCGGTTAGAATGACTGGTTTTTTGAAATGTTTCTCAACGAGATAGCGTTCGTGTTCACTCTGCAAGTCTGTCCCCCAGCCTTCAATCAGATATTGAAATTGCTTTTTCTTATTGGGTTTTGAGTTTTTTAGAATTTCGATTGCTTCGGTATAAGTCAGGCGTATAAATTTATTTTCAACCACAAAATTGAGGCGGTCTATGAGTTCCAATTCATCTCTTTCGTTTTGCGGTTTTTGAGCGTTTTCTTTCGCGCGTCTTTCGTGTAGAAACTGGAGATCATCCTCGCAATTATCTAAGGCATATTTTACAAGATATTGTAACATTTCTTCCGCTAAATCCATGTCATCGTGAATGTCGCAAAAAGCCATTTCCGGTTCAATCATCCAGAATTCAGCAAGGTGACGAACGGTATTTGAGTTTTCAGCGCGGAATGTTGGCCCGAAGGTGTAAACTTCAGACATTGCAAGTGCTGCCAGCTCTGCTTCCAGTTGTCCAGAAACGGTCAGGTGGCTGCTTCGACCGAAAAAATCTTGTTTAAAGTCGATTTCATTTTCATCATTGCGTGGTAGATTATCTAAATCTAGTGTTGTTAAGCGAAACATTTCACCTGCGCCTTCTGCATCAGAAGCAGTAATAATTGGCGTGTGAATGTTATAAAATCCTTTATCATTGAAGAATTTATGAACTGCAAAAATCATTGCATGGCGGATGCGTGTAATGGCGCCAAAAAGGTTTGTGCGGAAACGGAGATGTGCATTTTCCCGTAAAAATTCAAGACTGTGTTTTTTTGGTTGAATTGGGAAACTGTCCGGATCAGCTTTTCCGAGCAGTTCAAGTGTGTCGGCTTCAATTTCAACGCTTTGTCCTTGTCCTTGTGAGGGAACAAGTTTTCCAACCACTGCCACGGATGCGCCGCTGTGTACATTTTCCAATAAATCTGCAGAGATTTTATCAAAATCAATAACGACTTGAATGTTTTTTATGCTTGAACCATCGTTGAGGGCAAGAAAAGCAACGTTTTTACTTCCACGTTTCGTTCTAACCCAGCCCATGGCTTTTGCTTCCTGATTTTGTCCTTTTGTTTCAAGGAGTTCTCTGATTTTAATCCGTTTCATGTTCATGCTACTGTTTAATATTTATGCAAAAATAACATTAATCCTGCATAATGAAATTATTTTTTGCAGCTTTGAATCTGATAGGTTAAAAGTATGCCCGAACTTGTACTCCGCCGGAGTGAATAAATTTTCTGTCAGCCGGTTTGCGTCCCTGATAATTGAGATTAATCTGCAATCCGTTAGCTAAACGTTTTTGGAAATTGACAGAATATACCATGTTGTGTCCGGGTTTTAGTGCTTCCAACATTTGATATGCCAGAGACGAGTTGCTATCTCCGTTATAAGTCATCCAGGTGTATGCAATTTTAACACTGAGCATCCCATTAATGAAGGCATTATTTCGATATTGAAGCGCTGGACTAATTTGTCTTGAAAAAACCGGTGTGATTTTATTTTCTTTGTGTTTGAAGTTTCCCAAAATGCTAAAACGCATGTTCATATCCGGTTGGTATGATAAGTTTATTTCGGCCTGCTCATAATTAATTTGATAGTTTTTAGTCGCGAAAAATTCTGAATCGTAAAGTGATTCTCCGATTCCTCCCCGGGTTTCAAGTTGTATGTTTTTGAATAATTTGATTTTGCTGCGAATTTCCGTCAATTGATTTGCCTGAATGTCTAATCCGTTTATCATCAGGGTGTTTGATTGGTTATTGTGGTAAATTACATCCATTGAGAAATAGCGACTAAACCGGTTGAATGACAGTGTGTTGCGGATGGAGTTATTTAGCTTCACTAAACTACTGTCCGCCTGAAGAAGGGCAAGTGGCGTGTATTGCTCATACCATTGTGAAGCTGTGTTTTTATTTGATAAATTCAAGCTGAATTGATTATAAAAACGTTGCAAAAACGCCATGTTTTCCTCAGGAAAAAGTGCGTCAGGTTTGAGTTGAATGCTCATGCTGAACTGACTGTTAAATGTTTGTATGCCTTCTGTCCCGGGCGTGTATATTCGAATGTATTTTGCTTCATCGGTAAAATTTGCAATTTCAAATTCATCCAAATCTTCAACGCCGTTTCCGTTGTAATCACTCCATGTATATACGCCTTGTCCTGCAGGAACTTCGATATAAGTAAATTCTTTTTTAAGTTCTAGCCCGGCTCCTGATTCATAAAACATTCGGGTTGTCAGGAATCCGTTCCAGGCGCTTTGATTGTATCGTACTTGTGCTGTTAAATTGTCTTGCGCTGTTTGGTTGGTCTGAATTTCCTGATTGAGCAGGATGAGTTTTCGATATCCAAAGCTTGCATCTAATTGTGATCGTTTGTTGGAGATGAGATTTCCCGAGGCTTTAACATCGTGAGATTCACTAAAATCGGAAAATAAATTTTTGTAAGGAAGCTCATCTAATCGATATTTGTAGAATAATTTAAATTGATTTTTTGCTTTAGTTCCTTGTTGAATCCAAGCTTTAATTTCCTGAAATCGAAAACTGTCGCCAAGCAAGCTATCAGAAGCTTCCCATTGATTCCATTCCTGATATTCCTCTACGTAAAATGCAATTGCATTAAAATGTTTTCCGATGCGGAGTTTGTGTTTCAGAAATTGAGATTGGTCTGATGTGCGCTCTGTATTCAGCAAATGAAATTGTCCGGTAATATCCCAGTTGTTGTATTTATAGTTGCTGTTAAAATCTTGTCTGTATCCTTCATATGTGCCGGGTCTGATGATTGCGGATGAGCTTAATTCAGCATTTAATATGTCTTTCTGATTAAAATCAAACCCGACATTTGCATGATGTTCGTTTAAGTCAGGGAGGTTGTTATTCAGATTCCAATTTCGTTTGAACTCTTGTTCTCGAAAATTTTCTATGCTTTGAAAATGATTTCCGATAAAATTATACTCCAGATTTAAACCTAAGGATGTGTTTTGCTTTTCGATTAATGTCTGATTAATCCCCGAAGTCAGTGCCAGTCCTTTGTTGTCGCGTGAATCGAGATCAGAGTACATGTTCATGTCTTTATTTGATAAAGCCAGCTCATAATAAACTGCTGTTTTTTTGCTGATTTTATTTTTACCTCCCAGAGTTAGCATTTGTTGTTTTTTGGGAGTTACCAAAAGTGTTACCGGCTCATAATTTCCTTGCGGGATACCATTTTCGGGAGCCATCCATTGATATACCTTTCCGTTTGCCGAGTTGATTTGTTTGATGTAGTTCCCTTGGTTTTGTCCTACCTGAGAAAATCCTACCAGATAAACAGCTACTGCCGGATTCACGGAATAGACGAAGATTGAATCATAAGTTTGCCCGTTGATGATGGTGTCTGTCATGCGATATCGTACTTGTCCATTGTCAAAGACTAGGCTGTCAAAGGAAGGAAACATGGCCCGGTCTAGATTGTCTCCAATTTGGGAAAGAAAGATGCGCCTGTCGGCATCAATATTTTGATCCACCGGCTGATTTTTCGCATCAGCATCAGAAAAGTATCGGATATAGTATGATGAGTTTTTTGTGGTAATCTCATGATTAGTCGTCAGCATGAAACGGTTGTAGTTTCTGTCGGAATATTCAAATTCAACAATAATCCGTGAATCTTTACTGATTAATTGGTTTGCAGTAAACGTTAATTCTCCGGTGTTGTAGTCGATGATATAATCTTCAGATTGTCCGCGAGTTAATAATTCCCCATCGATAAAAATACGTTCAGATCCGGAAAGAACAACTATCCACGTTTCGTTATTTGCGCCGGTTAATTTGTAAGGACCTTGATTGCCTTCCTCACCGACAAATTCCATTCTGTGATGTTTTCCTCGTGCTGCTGCGCCTGCAAATTCAGAAGTGATATTCAGATTTTCATTTTGCATGGATTTAAATTGCAACATGGCGCCTTGCGTTTTGCGCTGATATCGTAAATATTTCCCTTTTTCGGCTTTAATGCTGAAGTCTCCTGCTGTGAGTTTAAAATTCGGATTATATACTTCAATAAATACTTGGTCAAAATCCTGAAGTTGCTGACTGGTTCCATCCGGTTGAATTGGGATATTTCTGTCAGAAATTGATGCGCTTACCATGAGTCCGTCGCCCAAATCACCTTCAATTTGCATGTTTAAGTTGGAATTTAACACTGCATTTTGATTATTTCCAACATTGACACCTCGGGCAATGCTTCCTCTCACATTTAAACGTGAATTATCTGTTGTGTTCGCTTTGTAATCATTTGGATGGAAAGTTTGAAATGGTGCTTTTTCGCTGCTGTCTGATAAAGAAAGTGCATTGTTCTGAGGGAAAAATCCTGAGTTGACTTTTGAGATGTCGTTACGAAAGCTTCTGTATGACAGTTGAATTGTCGTGTATTTATCTGGAGCCAAGCAGTTGATGATTCCTTTCATTGCATCAATTCTGAAATCAGAATGCTTAAAATTGTTTTCAGCATTAAGAAAGCGCAAACTACCAGGAATTACCGGATAATGGTTGAGTTGAATTATACTATCAACGACCGGATGTGATTCCAAGTGATAGTTTACCAGATTTTGTGCTTTTACAACTGAAAAAGAACCTAGCATTATTAGCAAGAACCCGATATGTTTTATCTTTAACATCAGATTACTAAAGTACAGTTTTATTCCTAAATTGCTGTATTTAGGTACTTAATTTGCTTTGTACTTAATCGCCATGTCCTTATAATAGCGGGCTTTTTCCGTATTGCCTTTTTCTTGATAAAAATCGCTTAGCGTAATTCCGATGTTATAATTGCCCGGGAAAATTTGGAATGCCTTTTCCCATGAACGAATTGCAGCAGTTGTATCTCCAAGTGTGAGTTCGAAATTTCCTTTGTTAACCCAAACCTTATCATTTTTCGGATTGGCAAGCGTTGTCATTTTCTCCTGATAATATAAGGCTTCTTTCCAGTTTTTCTGTGATATAGCGAGACTTACTTGGTTTTCTAGAATTCGTTTCTGATCAGGATTGAAATAAAAAGCAGAATCATAAGCCATTTTTGCCTGCGTTGTGTCGTGTAACTGTTCGTAAATTTGACCGAGATAATAAAAGGTTTTTCCCAATTCCGGCTCAAACCGAAAAGATTTGCTTTTTTCTAAATCTTTTTGTGCTGCCTGCAATTTGCCAAGGTAGAATCTGCTAACTCCACGGTTCATGTATGCTTCCGGGATGCTTGAATCAGCGCGAATGCATTTTGTAAAATAGGTTTCAGCGGTTTCATAATCTCGTCCGATTATCATGTAAATGTAACCCAGATTATGATAGGAGTTAGCATAAGTGCTGTCAATACTAATTGTTTGATTGAAATGTTTGATGGATAACTGTATAATTTCATCCATTTGTTGCAATGATACCCCACGTTTCATGCCTTCATAAACTTTGGCAATCAGATGGTTTGCATAAAGATTATTCGCTTTTGCTGATGCTTCAAGTTTTGGGATATCCGCTTGATACAATGTTTCCCGGTTTTCCCAGTCGGGAACTCTGAGAATTGTTAAAATAGAAAAGGGAACAATGATAAGCATACTCAAAGCAATCATTCCCGGTTGTTTGGATAATTTCACATTAGCTGTTGGATTCGTTTTAGTTATTTGGAAAAGAATGAAGGTAATGGCCAGAGAAAATGCAAAGGATGGAATGAATAGTAATCGTTCTGCAATAATTCCCGTTAATGGAAAAAATAAATTGGAAAACGGAATGATTGCAATAAAATACATCGCAATTGCAAATGACAAAATACTGCGTTTCTTAATTCCCTTGTACATAATATATATAAGCGCAAAATGAATAAGCACTGATAGAATTACAATAAAGTTAGCTGGTCCCACATCTGGGATCACCGCATAACCATAGTAAAATCGCAGGGGATGAGGTATAAACAGAAGTTTTAGATAGAAGGCCAGAGAGTAAAATACGACCCCAAACTGTGTTGCAAAACTTTTGTCTGCAAAAAGCGGATTTTGCCAATGAAACACTGGTGCGTTTTGTTTTGGCAGGATCATGTCAGGGATGAAATGGAGTAAGGCAATAAGCAGGCCGGCCGCTAAACTAATGGCTGCAAGATAAAAGTATAATTTGGGAATTTCTTTGATTTTTATGCGGGATAGGATATCGGGATGTTGATGCAATATTGTGTAGATAATAATTGAAATCAAAGCAAAAACAGTCAACACCTTACCCATTGAAATCAAAGCAAAAACAGTCAACACCTTACCCATTGAAATCAAAGCAAAAACAGTCAACACCTTACCCATTGAAATCACAATAAATGGTGAAATAATGGCGGCGACAAATAGCACAATGAAGCCCAGTAGAAATGGATTTTTAATATCGGGCTTTCCGGATTGCTTAAATCGTGTCGCCAAATAGGATAATGCAATAATTGTGAGACTTGCAGAGATTATTAAAACTACACGATTAATAAAAGCAACAATAAATTCAGGGTTCCACAAGATAACGAAAAGCAAGAGTATTTGTAGCGGAATAATCCATGAAATCTTAAGTTTTTTATTGTTTTCGGGCTTGGGTTTATTTCTAAAGTAAAATAAACTCAAAGGGATGACAGCAACAAAAATCACAGCAGTTTCTTTCGCAAGAAAAGCGATGCCAAGAAAAACTAAGCTTAATAAAAAAGCTTTCCATTTTTTACTGTCATAAAATTTTAACATTTGCATCCACGATAGTGCGGCAAAAAGGAAACAAAAAATTTCCTCCCTGTTTTTTAAACTTGATACGACCTCCGTATGAATAGGATGTGCAGAAAAAATTAGCAAACTAATAACTATGAAGTTAGCTGATATTTCAGGGAATAGTTTTTTCAGTAAACGAAAAAGCACAATGATTAGCAAGGCGTATAATAGTATGTTAATAAAATGATGTACTGGCGGATTTTCACCGAAGATTGATGTTTCAATCGCAAATACTGCTACTGTTAGCGGTCTGTATCCAAAGTACAAATCACGTTCGTCATGATATCTGCTTGTAAATATTTCAGGAATCCCTTTAATTCCTTTTTCGACAAGTTTATGATTGTGAACCACATAATTATCATCAATATTAAACTGGTGTCCAATCGATTTACCATACAATATAAATGCGATAATTATAAAGAGCAGTAAGGTATATTTTGGTTTCACGGATATTGATTTTTTCATTTGGTTAAAGATACATACAATGCTTTTTTAAACCAATTGAAAATAATAAAAAATATTTTTTTCAACATAACCTGTTGAAATTTAGAGGAGAAGGAAAGAACTTTCAAAAAGGAAAAAAAAAATCACAAAAACATTTGGTGGTTAAAAATAAAGCATGTTTCTTTGCACTCCCAATCACAAA
>CAYOUD010000021.1:0-7269 GCA_964407055.1 uncultured Bacteroidales bacterium
TCTATGAAAAACGCTGAAAATCTTGATGCGAAAGAATTATTAGAAGTCCCCTTAAAAAAACTTGATGGTTTTTTGTTATTTTTTAGCGAGAAATTTTGACTCAATATTCCGCTGAGCTCCTTCAAGCAATTCATCATATTGTTCGCTTGTTAGCTTTATCTGATAGTTAATTGGGCTGACATGTTGTCCATTAACATGTACCTCATAATGCAAATGTGGACCTAAAGACAATCCAGTGCTGCCAACACGTCCAATTAGCTGCCCGCGTACCACATGTTCGCCTTCTCTAACCGTGATGCTTTGTAAGTGCGCATATAAGCTGGATAATCCATCCACGCCATGGTCAATGATTACATGTTTTCCGTATCCATTCGGTCGATAATTGGCAAACTCAATCACTCCGTCTCCTGACGCATATACAGGAGTTCCAAATGACGCAGTATGATCAACACCTTTGTGAAATTGTGTAAATCCTGTTATCGGATTTCTGCGATATCCGTAATCGGTACCGTAACGAATTAAATCATCATTGTGAATGGGAGTGATGGCAGGCGTGCATTTCATCCGCAGACTTTCTTCTTCCAAAGCCTTTTCAATTTCCAAAAATGAATTTTTCTGCACATCTAATTTCCGGTTAATCAGATCCAAATTCTTTTGAATCTCAATCACAATATCACTGTACTCATGTCTTGAATAGCTTTGATATCTGTCGGCACCTCCAAATCCAGAATTCCGAATCTTCATCGGAATACTGTCTAATTGGTAAATTGCACGATAAATTTCGTTGTCCTGACCGGCTAAAGCTTGCAAGTTTTTGTGAAAACTCGTCAAACTATCATTAATTGCCGATAAATCTTCTGCCATTTTTGCATTTTCTTCCCGCAAATTGCGATCTGAAGGCGTGTCAAAAAATGCGAAGTATGCTAACAATAAAATCAGCGCCATAATTGCTGAAACTGCCAAATGGCGAATGCCTTTTAACAGACTCTTTTTGAAGCTATTGCTGACTTTTTCGTAGCTAAGGCTTTCGGTATTGAATTTATATTTTATTCTGCTCATAATGAATTTTTTAGGACTTCAATTGGAATTTTCCAATGAAAACTCTTAAATTCTGGCTGCAAATTTAATAAATTCCTGTAACTTTGCCTAAATTTGAAAAAGAATTTAACACAGTAAACTGTTAGCAACTATGACATCACAAGAAATTCGAGATAAATTCTTAGGTTTTTTTGAGGCGAAAAATCACTTAATTGTGAATTCTGCACCAATGGTTTTGAAAAATGACCCAACGCTCATGTTCACAAATGCCGGGATGAATCAATTTAAAGATGTGTTTCTTGGTCACGGAAATCCAAAAGCTGCTCGCTTGGTTGATTCTCAAAAATGCTTAAGGGTTTCTGGAAAACACAACGATTTGGAGGAAGTCGGACAGGATACTTATCATCATACCATGTTTGAAATGCTTGGAAACTGGTCTTTTGGTGATTATTTTAAAGCCGATGCTATCAATTTTGCATGGGAGCTTCTCACAAAGGAGTATGGCATTGATGAAGATTCATTGTATGTAACAATTTTTGAAGGCGATGAGCAAGACGGACTCCTTCCGGATACGGAAGCCGGAAAAATTTGGAAGAAATTAGTTCCTCAAGCGCGAATTCTCCCAGGAAATAAAAAAGATAACTTTTGGGAAATGGGCGAAATCGGACCATGTGGACCTTGCTCTGAAATTCATGTGGACATTCGCTCAGATCGTGAAAAAGCTGAAATGCCAGGGGCTGAGTTGGTCAATAAAGACCATCCGCAGGTAGTTGAAATCTGGAATCTTGTTTTCATTCAGTTTAATCGTAAAGCGGATAGCAGTTTGGAAGCGCTTCCACAAAAACATATTGATACAGGAATGGGTCTTGAGCGTTTGACAATGGTGCTTCAGGGAAAACAATCCAATTACGATACTGATATTTTTCAGCCGATAATTCAAAAATTGGCAAAAATGTCAGGGGTAAATTATGGTCAGAAAAAGAAAGTCGATGTCGCTTTGCGGGTTATTGCAGATCATTTAAGGGCTGTGAGTTTCTCGATTGCAGATGGACAATTGCCTTCAAATGTGAAAGCTGGATATGTGATTCGTCGGATTTTGCGTCGTGCCATCCGTTACGGATATTCTTTCCTTGGTTTTCGAGAAGCATTTATGTATGAATTAGTTGACAATTTGGATGAGATAATGGGAAAAGCTTATCCTGAGCTTCGTGCCCAGAAAAAACTGATAAAAAAGGTGATGAAGGAAGAGGAAAATACGTTCTTTAGAACCTTGTCCAAAGGAATGGATTTGCTGGATAAAATCGTTGCCGATACAAAGTCTGCGGATTATCGTGTCATTAGTGGAGAAGCAGCTTTTTCACTGTATGATACGTTCGGATTTCCTTTTGATTTGACGGATTTGGTGGCAAGAGAAAATAAGCTGGTTGTCAACAGGAAAGAATTTGATGTCTGTATGACGCAGCAAAAAGAACGAGGACGCAAAGATGCCAAAAAAGATACAGGTGACTGGACAGTGCTTTTGCAGGATGATGTGGAAGAATTTGTTGGTTACGATCAGCTTGAAGCCAATGTGAAAATTACGAAGTATCGTAAAATCATGAAAAAGAAAACCGATTTTTATCAGCTTGTTTTCAATTACACCCCGTTTTATGCTGAATCCGGGGGGCAGGTAGGAGACATCGGTTATATTACTGACGGGAAAGAACGAATTGAAATTCTTGATACGCAGGATGAAAACGGATTGATTGTTCATTTAACAAAGAAATTACCCGTAAAACCGAATGCAGAATTTGTCGTCCAGGTCAATGAAAAAGCGCGTAAAAATGCAGCAGCACACCATACTGCAACTCACTTAATGCACAGGGCTTTACGCGATGTACTCGGGGTTCATGTCGAACAAAAGGGGTCAGCTGTTCATCCGAATTATTTTCGCTTTGATTTTTCACATTTTGAAAAGCTAAGTGAGGAGGAAATTCGTAGAGTGGAAGTTGCTGTCAACGAAAAAATACGTGAAAATATACCTCTAAAAGAGCATCGTTCCATTCCTTTAGATGATGCAAAAGATATGGGAGCCATAGCTTTATTCGGTGAAAAATATGGAGATATTGTTCGTGTCGTTCGTTTTGACGATTCCGTTGAGCTTTGCGGTGGAACGCATGCTGCATCTACAGGTGAGCTTGGTTTTTTCAAAATTATCGTCGAAACTTCGGTTGCTGCCGGTATTCGTCGGATTGAAGCAGTAGTCAGTGAAGCGGCTCAGAATGCAGTTTTCGAGACCTTTGATACGGTGGCGCAAGTAAAAGCCCGCTTTAAAAGCGCTAAAAACATTGTGCAGACTTTGGACAATTCGTTGGAAGAAAATACAAAATTGCAGGATAGCGTTAAATCCATGCAAAATGCTTTAATTGATAAAATAATGGCGCAGTTGGAGCATCAGGCGGAGGAAATCGGTGATTATAAGCTGATTCGCTCAGTACTTGACGGTGCAAATCCTGCCATGCTGAAAGATATAGCTTTCCGTTTCCGTGATAAAGGAAATACGATTGTCGCAATAGGAAGCCAAATTGATAACAAGCCAAATATGGTACTTTTGATTCCAGATGAAATTGTGAAAGAGTATGAAATGAATGCCGGGACATTGATTCGTTCAGCCGCCAAAGCAATTCAAGGTGGTGGTGGTGGGCAAGCTTTTTTCGCAACTGCAGGAGGTAGCAAAGCTGATGGTCTGGATAAAGCCTTGGATGAACTCAAGAATCAGTTTGTTGAGATTTTGTAAGCATGCTATTTTAACTTGATGTGATAGTTTAATTGATTGTCCTTAAGTTTCAGTAATTCAAATTTTTATAGAAGTAAATTATTATGACATACAAAAAGAAACAGAGTGGAAAATTTTCGAAACAAAATGTCCGCGTAATTCCAGTTGAAGAGGTAAATGAATTGCTGAAATTTCTGTGCTTACACTACAATCGTAGCAAAGCCAAATCCATGCTCAAAAATAAACTCATTGCGGTTAATGGTAAAATTACATCGCTGTATAATGAGGCATTAAAACCCGGTGATCAAGTCATAATTCATCCGGATACGAGTACAACCGAAAAGCGCATGCAGGATTTGAGTATAGTGTATGAAGACAACGACATTATCGTCATTGATAAACATGCCGGATTGCTTTCTGTTTCAACAACTAAAGAAAATCATCGCACCGCATTTCGCATTCTTAGTAATCATGTGAAATTGCAAGATCCTGATAATAAGATATTTATCGTGCATCGTTTGGATAGAGAAACCTCCGGATTGATGGTGTTTGCAAAGTCTGAAACGGTGAAGAAAAACTTTCAGGAAAATTGGCAGGATTGGGTTACTGATCGTACTTATCTGGCGATTGTTCAGGGAAAACCGGAGCCATGGTCAAATACGCTTCAAACTTATATGTATGAGTCAAAAGCGTTAAAAGTACACATTACTAAAAATCCCGACGAGGGACAACTTGCAATTACACATTATAAAACCATTAAATCTAAGGGGCAATATGCCTTGCTGAAAGTTTGGATAGATACCGGACGAAAAAATCAAATTCGTGTTCAACTGAATGAAATTGGTCATCCGGTGTTGGGTGATTTGAAATACGGTGGCCCGGATGTTGATAATCCCATCGGAAGACTTGCGCTGCATGCTTGGGTTTTAAGTTTTAAACATCCGGTAAGTGGTGAGTTTAAAGCGTTTAAAACGGCAATTCCACGGAAATTTTCTCGCGTTATCGGATAATATGTCAGAATCACAGAAGAAATACGATTTAATTGTTGTCGGTGCTGGTGCTGCCGGATTACTCGCTGCAGGAAGAGCTGCTGAACGCGGATTGAGTGTTTTGTTGGTGGAAAAAATGCGTCAGGCAGGTCGGAAACTGCGAATTACAGGGAAGGGACGTTGTAATATTACCAATGATGCACCAATTCGGGATTTCCTTAAAAAAGTAAAGCCTAATGGAAAATTCTTGTATCCTGCGTTTCACGCTTTTTTCTCTCAGGACATGATCGCTTTTTTAAATGAGCATGGTGTGCCGACGGTTTTAGAGCGTGGCGGACGGTATTTCCCGGAATCAAATCAAGCTGGGGATGTGGTTGATACCATGATTGAGTATGCTGAAACCAATGGGGTTGAATTTGTGTACGAGGCTAAAGTCAGACATTTAATTAAACAAGAGGGCAAATTGATTGGAATTTCAGTGATTAAAGCCATGCAAATGCAGGATGTTTTTGCTGATAATTTCCTCATTGCCACCGGTGGAAAATCTTATCCGGCAACCGGTTCTACTGGTGAAGGCTATAAATTAGCAAAGCAAGCTGGGCATAATATTACGGAAGTTCATCCGGCATTGGTGCCAATCGAAGTGAATGGAGAAATCCCTGCCCGCTTGGAGGGTTTATCACTGAAAAATGTAAACTTGAGTCTTTGGGTTGACGGGAAAAAGCTGAATGAGGAGTTCGGAGAAATGCTTTTTACGGATTTTGGGCTTACCGGTCCCATTGCGTTGACAATTAGCCGTGAGGTTTACGCTCCGGTGTCTCAAAAAAAAAAGGTGCAAATGTCCATTGATTTTAAACCCGCGTTGGATGATAAGATATTGGATGCAAGACTTCAACGAGACTTGGATGCTAACGGGAAAAAGCAAATCGGAAATTTGTTTAAACTCTGGTTACCTTCAAAACTGATTCCCGTATTTTTGGACTTACTGAATTTAGATTATGATAAACCGGCACATCAGGTTTCTGGGAAAGAGCGAAAAAATATCCGTAATCTTATGAAAAACTTCGGGTTTGAAGTAATTGGATTGCGATCTTTTCGGGAGGCAATTATTACTGCCGGAGGTGTTGATTTGGATGAAATAAATCCGAAAACTATGGCCTCAAAACATCATGATAACCTGTTTTTTGCTGGCGAAATTCTGGATTTAGATGCCGAAACCGGCGGATATAACCTGCAAATTGCATTCAGCACAGCCTGGCTGGCCGCAGGATCAATCCCAGTAATAATATAAGGATGCGATAATCGCACCCCTATATTATTAGAGTCCCCATTATTATTATTTGATTTCTTTTCGATCTTATTCTTCTGTCTTTTTATGATTTTCCAATTGAAGCACAAAAGGTTTTACATGATCCCATTCGTTAAAAACAAATCGAATGTCTTCATAGCTGAGTTTTGATTGTTCGATGAAGCTTTTGATAATGTCATAAGTGAATTTATAATCCTCAGATTCAGCATCAAATTCTTGTATCTCATTAAAACTGTGCATTAATGAATATACAGCATTTGAACTCATTGTTATTTGCTCAAATTGCGCATAATTATCCAATCCGCATTCTTGAGCAAGCTCATTAAACAATGCATCTTGTTCAATTTCTTTATCAGCAATGTCTGTGCTGTCTAAATTTACCATTGCATCGTAAAATTTTATTGCATTCGTTATTTTCTCAAGGTCAAGAACAATGTTTTTGGAAAAGTATTCTTCAAATAGCATAATGCCATCTTCGGGAAAAACTTCGGGAGCAATGTGCCTGGCTTCTTCTTTAGGTTCGGGAAGTTCTGGATTCCCTTCTCTTTTGTTGATTTTTATTAAATCAATTAAGGTTTTGGCTGTTTCATCATTAATTTTTTTTGCAGGCGCTTGCACGGTAATTTGAATTTGATCAATTCCGTTCCAAATCAACCAGGTTCTGGCAATCATATCGCCATTGGCCTGATATTTATGCTTGTTTGTGAGGGCAGGCAATCCGTCAACTTTAGTTTCTTTGTTGGGTTCAAGGATTTCTGCATAATCATACTCCATAATTTTATAGAATTCCCGATCGTTGTCAATCATCACGTACAGTCTGTGATCACCTTCGGCATCTATCCCTTCTCCACGAACTTGAAATTCTTCAGGAACAATTGCTGTGACCAATCCATCTTTTACGGAAAGTTTGGTTTCCTGATTTTCGGTTTTGGTTTCATTATCGCTTTTTTTGTCGGATGTTTCGCCTCCACAGGAAAGGATAAGACTTAGGTGCTTGCAAATAAAATAAATAAAAAAATCTTTTTCATAATGTAATGTTTTAGTGCTTAGTTGAGTACAAAGCTATCATTTTCATAAGGAAAAACAAACTTTGATTGTTGATTGCTGATTGTTTTACTCGCTTCGCTTGTATTGTTGATTGCTAATTGGTGGTTTTTTCAATCAGCAATCAGCAATCA
>CAYOUD010000021.1:7369-15866 GCA_964407055.1 uncultured Bacteroidales bacterium
CAATCAGCAATCAGCAATCAACAATCACCAATCAACAATCAACAATCAACAATCACTTAATCTGTTCCTCAATCGCCTGTCGCGTAAGCTTTGAATTGATTTTTCCGTTTTTTAATCCTTTAATATAGTGGCTTTTAGGTTTCAGATGGATTTCAAGTAGGTTTAAGCCTATTTCCATAAGCGAAAAGCTGTCTAAAATGTGTTTTACAGTCATGAAATCTGCTTTTATTGCATCGTCAAAGCAGTTGCATGGCGTTTCTGTCGCTTGAATTGATGTTAAATTTGGATGATATAGAACGGATGTTTCGTATTTATTCCGAAATGCTTGAATTTTTGCGCTATCCTTAGCATTTCTTGACGTGTAAGTCTTAATGAAGTCAAAATCTGAAGTAGGAGAAACTTGAAAAATGAGACTGTCTCCTTTAAAACAGATTTCTGTATTCCACGCTAGCCGACGTGCCCCAATCATGGCTGTTAATTCTGGAAATTCTGCGATAAGTTCCAATTTAGAGCTATCGGTTGACATCAGAAATAGCGAAACATTCTCATACAGCATTTTTGCCTGTCCGCCATCGGGAAAGCGTGCAATCCCTTTAGCAGGTAAAAATCCGTAAGTTGACACAAAGAGTGCAATTTTTGAACTGTCTTCGTTATAACAAGCTCCGTGATGCATGTTGTAATTCAAAATCACATAATTTGAATGGCAAGCAGTCAAAAAAACAATGATAAATACTGGTACAACAAATCGGAGCAAATGCTTTTTTTGTATGCTCATCCTGTTAAGTTTTAAGGATTAAATTGCGTCTAAGTTCTCTGCAAGTTCTTCAAATTCAGCGCGAGGTAAAATGTCAAATTCTGAGCTTGGATACCATTTATCACCATACATTTGAACGATGTAAACGTAAATTTCTTCATTCTCTGAATCCGGAACATCTGCATAATAGGCAAGTGCTTGTTTCATTCCATAATCATCTCTGAATTTAATGTCATAAATTTCACCGTCCCAGTTTTGCATGTAACGTTCGTTTCTTTGCTTCATAAATGCTTCATCCATGTTCATTGCAGAAGCCATAAATGCGATTGATTTCATCTTCTCCAAATCTTGCGCATCGTATGTTTTGAGACCTTCCATCGCCATGGCTTCAAAATCGGGGTTTTCATCGGTTTCGGGTGCATCAAGTTCCGTTTCAACAGATTCTTCAACTTGCTCAGCCATTTCATTAATTTTTTCAAGTACAGATTCCTTTTTGTCTTTTGATCCGCAACTGATAAGCATTGCGCTGAGTGTCAGCATGGCGAAAATAATTTTTAGTTGTTTCATGTCGTTTTGGTTTTAGTTATATTCAAATATAAGTGTTTTAAATGAAAATTAAAAATAAATTTTGATATTAGATTGTAACTTGCACTCAATGAGATATTAACATTGTTTGAGTTGGGCTTAATAAGTCTTTATATGTTTTGGTATTTATACGACTGTTGTCCGATAAAAAGTCTGTTTTGTAAAACAGAACCTTACGCTTCATTTCATGCCTTTGCGTCAGCCGGCTCTTGACTGCCGTTAGTCAAGTTATATCAATTTATATGGGGTGTTTTGTGATTGTATTGGCATTATAGTATGATTAAATCTCTTTTGGTTAAAAGGGAAGTGTGAATCAGTATCTCAATAGGCTTGTATTTAAGTCCCCTTAATAGACTTTTAAATAGTTTAATTTTTTTCGTTAAAAGTTTATTCAAACTTTTTAATTACTTCAAGGCACTCAGCAACAATTCTGCGGGGTGTAAAGCATCTGTGTTGGTACCATCTTTAATTTGACAGCGGCAGGATGTGCCTCCGGCAACGATAATCGTTTCTTTTTCAGCATCTCTGATTGCAGGAAATAGTACCATTTCTCCGATTTTCATGGAGAGATCATAATGTTCTTTTTCATACCCAAAACTCCCGGCCATACCACAACATCCGGAAGGAATTTCTTCGACGGTAAAGTTTCGGGGAATGGAAAGGGCTTTCATTGTTGAAGTTGTTCCTGCAACGGCTTTCTGTTGACAATGTGCGTGAAATTTAATTTTTAGAGATTCGTCGGTAAAATCATCCGAAGTAATTCGTCCTGCTTCAATTTCAATGGCAATGAATTCTTCAAGCATAACGGCATGTTTTGCCAATGTTTTTGAGGCTTCCTTAAGCTCAGGATATGCCAAATCCGGATACTCATCACGGAAACCGAGAATTGCTGATGGTTCAAGTCCGATGAGCGGAGTTTCTTTGGTAATGATATCTTTCAGCCTGCGGATGTTTTCATTGGCAATTTTTTGCGCAGTTCTTACTAAGCCTTTACTCAGCCAAGTACGAGCAGATTCTTTGGTGTTAGGGATTTGTACTTCATAACCGAGACGTGTCAGTAACTGAACGGCAGCTATCCCGACATTAGAATCCAAGAAATTGGTAAATTCATCTTTAAACAGATACACTTTCCCACGTTTTTTCTCCGGCTGTATGTCCTGAACATAGGATTTCATGTACCGCCCGAGATTTTTCTTCGCCATGGGAGGGAAGTCTCGCTGAGGCGCAAATTTTATGATGCTTTTTACCAGCGAACCTGTCAGTTTATTGGATAAAAAGAAGTTTGTCAGGCTTGGGAAACCTGCACTTAATTTGTGAATTTTTGGAAGATATGCTACCGCACGACTGCGCAATGGTATTCCGTTGGCATCATAATAATGTTGCAGAAATTCCATTTTCAATTTGGCAACATCCACCGAAGAAGGACATTCCGATTTACAGGCTTTACAAACCAGACATAAATCAAGCACTTCTTTCAGTGCTTTTGAATCAAACGGATTATCAGAAGGGTTGTTGGTCAGGATTTCGCGCAGCATATTTGCCCTTGCACGTGTGCTGTCTTTTTCATCGCGGGTTGCCATGAAGGATGGACACATGGTGCCACCGACAATATGTGATTTTATACAGTCTCCGCTTCCGTTGCATTTCTCGGCAGCCCTGAGAATCCCATCGGTTTCAGAAAAATCAAAAACCGTTGTAATCTCTCTGGTTTTCTGTCCGGGTTGATATCGCAGTGAGCTGCTCATCGGCGGTGTATCAACAATTTTATTCGGATTGAAAAGATGATTCGGATCCCAGCTGTCCTTAATGTCTTTAAATAGTTGATACACTTTATCACCCATCATGATGGGGATAAATTCGCCTCTTAATCGTCCGTCACCATGCTCTCCACTGAGTGATCCTTTGTATTTTTTGACCAGCTTTGCAGTTTCCAAAGCGATGGTATGGAAAAGCTCAATGTCTTTTTCTTTTTTCAAATCCAGTATCGGACGAAGATGCAGCTCGCCGGTTGCAATGTGCGCATAATATACACATTCCAGCTTATATTCATCAATCAGTTTTACGAAGTCTGCCATGTAGTCGGGTAAAACTTCGGGATGAACCGCCGTGTCTTCAATCACGGGAACCGGTTTCTTATCACCCGGCATGTTGTACAGAATCCCAAGTCCGGCTTTTCTTAAGTCCCAAACTTTCGGAATATCACTCCCGGTAATCATCGGAAAATGATATCCATATCCGGCCGAACGCATTTCATCCTCCATCTCATTTGCAGCTCGTTCAATTTCTTCCGGGTTGTCATGTGCAAATTCTACAATCAGAATGGCAGCGGGATTTCCTTGTATGAAAAATCGGTTTTTATTTTGATTGGCATTGAGTTTACTCAGCTCCAAAATACGATCATCCATAAGTTCAACTGAGCCGGGCTGATATCGTAACGCGATAAGGTTGGCTTTAAATGCATCCTCCAGACTTTCGGTGTGAACGCAAACCAGGGCTTTATGTTTCGGTGGAAGCGGTACAAGGTTCAGTTTGATTGCCGTAATAAAAGCTAGAGTTCCTTCCGAACCGCAAATTAATTTAGAAAGGTTGATGCCGTTTGGTTCATCTCCGAAGATTTCGTTATTGATCAGTAAATCAAGGGCATATCCTGTGTTTCTGCGTTCAATTCTCGGGTCAGGGAATTGATTGCGTATCTCATCCAGGTTAGCCTTTTCTGAAAGAATCTGATTGAGTTGTCTGTAAATTTCCCCTTCCAAATCATCTTGTTCCAGTTTTTCTTTAAATGCTGTTTTACTGATTTCCTTAAAAACCACTTCGCTGCCATCGCTTAAAATGGCTTCAACTTCCAGCGTGTGATCACGTGTCGATCCATATATTAGTGAATGCGCGCCACAGGAGTTATTCCCGACCATTCCGGCAATATTTGCCCGGTTAGAGGTGGAAGTTTCCGGTCCGAAAAACAATCCGTCTTTAGCGACAATAAGATTCAATTCATCACGTACAAGGCCGGGCTCTACTTTTATCCAATTTTCTTGGGGTTTGTACTCAATCACCGCCTTCATGTGTTTTGAAATGTCCACCACAAGGCCGTCTCCCACAACTTGTCCTGCCAGCGATGTTCCGGCTGCACGTGGGATTAGTGGGATGTTGTGCTCATTGGCAAAGCGAATAATTTCTTTAATATCTGCTTTGTTTTTAGGCCAAACAACGCCAATCGGTTTTTCGCGATAAGCGGATGCGTCTGTTGCGTATAGGCTGGTGTATATTGAGTCAAAGGCGAGTTCTCCCTGAATGTGATTTCTTAGTTGTGATAATTCTTTGGTATGCTTCATGTGCTCACATTTTGTTGCATCAAAAATACAAAATCTTACGGGTAAATTTGTCTTAATTTGATGTTTTCATTACTTTTAATGCATGAAACATTGCATTGCATTGATTATTTTAATTTCTGTGTTCGGATTATCGACAAAATCTCAAATTATTATTCAGGATAGTGCTTCAAAAATTTTTATTGTCTATGAAAAACGATGAAAATCTTGATGCGAAAGAATTATTAGAAGTCCCCTTAACCCGGAAAATTCATGCCATTCCCTTTGTGCAGATAGAAACTGATGAAGGGGATTTTGATTTGCAGTTAATTAATGAAATAGGACAGCTCCTTTTCACCTCTCAAAATGAAAGTCGGATTAATCTTTCTGAGTTCTCCAAAGGAGTTTATTTCCTGAGAATACAGACAGTTGATGATTCGTATATTCGAAAGATTGTCGTAAAATAGATTGTTTACCAAGCTGGTTTTCTATCAAATATTATTAACAATTTATTCTTCATTATTTCTTTCAAACATATTGGGGTTTTGCGTATCTTTGTCTGAGATTATATAAACGCATCGCATGAATACTGACGAGAACGGATTTTTAAGTTACGAGGAGTTTGAACAATTAATCACACGTTATGAGGCATTGCGCGAGGGCAGCTCAAAAAACGGTTATTTTGATGTGATTGAGTTGGAGGGCTTATTGGATTATCATTTGGAAATTAACAGCATGGAAGACATTAGTCTTTTATTGCAACTTGCGGACAAGCAGCATCCAAATGCAACAAGTATTGATATTCGCAGAGCGAAATATTTCTTTTCAGATGGGCGTTTTAATGAAGCTTATACCTTGCTTTACAAACTTGAGAAACTTGAGCCGACAAATCATGAAGTGTATTTAATTAAAGGCCTGATTCAAATCGTTGATAAAGGACTGAAAGATGCAAAGGCCTCATTTATAAAATGCATTGAACTTGCGGATGAAGATATTGACGAAATATATTACACCATTGCCGTTGCGCTCGAATCGGCACGGCAGTATAAAGAAGCCATGCGTTATTTTAAAAAGGCCTGGCAAAGCAGCCCAACTAAGGATGTAGAGCTGCTTTACGATTTAGCTTATTGCAGTGAAAAAGCCGGATACTTTGAAGAAAGTGTTCGCTATTATCACGAATTTCTTGACAGCAATCCCTTTCATGAGCCTGCATGGTATAATCTGGGAGTGAGTTTTCATTCTTTAGAGAAATTTCAGAATGCGATTGAAGCTTTCGATTATGCCTTGACCATCGATCCGGAATACTTGCTCGCATTGCACGGAAAAGCAGATGCCTTAGTTCAGATTGAACAGTATGAAGAAGCCATTATTTTTTATGAAAAAGCAATAGCATATGGTGAAGAGGACGCAGAGGGATTATGTGAAATTGGCGAGTGTTATCGTATGCTGAATGATCCGGAAAAGGCGTTAACATATTTTAATAAATCATTAGAGCTTGATCACAAGTATCCTGATACACATTATGGTATTGGCATAATAAAATACGAAGATGAAAAGTATATGGAAAGTTTACTTTTCCTAAGAAAAGCCATCGATATTGCGCCATATAATCCGGATTATTATTATGCTTTGGGCGTGTCATTGTTAGAAATCAGATTGTTAGATGAAGCTGCTGAAGCTTTCGAAAGAGCCGTAAAACTTTATCCTTACGACCCTGATTTTTGGCTTTCATTTGCAGATTTGAGCTATACAACCGGAAATGAGAAAGAAGCAATTGATTTGTTGCATAAAGCGAATGAAATCAATAAAAAGTCTGCACGAATCAAATATCGACTAGCTGCCTATTATTTTAATCTGGAGCAAAAATCAGAGGGGCTCGATTGTCTTCAGGAGGCCTTGCATATTGACGAATCGGCTACCGACGATTTCTTTGATTTCTATGATGAAACTAATTATTACGAGGAAGTCAATAAAATTCTGATTAAATCGTAACAGATAGTTTCCTTTGAATCGGATTCAATATAAACATCCCAATTATGAAATATGACATTAAACAAGCCGTTGTCTGGATGCTGAAAGGTGCGGCAATGGGGGCAGCAAATGTAATTCCCGGTGTTTCTGGTGGTACGATTGCTTTAATTACCGGAATTTTTGAACGTATTATTAATGCAGTCAAACACTTTGATCTTCAGGCACTTAAATTTTTGTTTAAAGGAAGGTTTAAAGACTTTTCAGCTCACGTTGATTTGAAATTTTTGATTTTTATTTTCATTGGAGTTGGCCTTGCAATTGTCTCTATAGCTCGCTTGTTCGAGTTTTTATTTGTCAATTATCCGGTGTTTATTTGGGCGTTTTTCTTCGGATTAGTGCTTTCATCGGTTTATTTTGTCGCAAAGCGGATATCAACATGGAATTTTGCAAGTGTACTTAGTTTTATCATCGGAACTGCTGCTGCCGTATCAATTTCTTTATTATCACCTGCTGGTGAAAACGCCGCAATAGGGTATGTCTTTTTGTGTGGAATTGTTGCTGCCTGCTCAATGATATTACCCGGATTATCAGGTTCTTTTGTGCTGATATTATTGGGAAATTATCAACTCATGATTGATGCAGTCAATCGCCTGCGGTGGGATGTGCTTATTCCGACAATGCTTGGTGCAGGAGTAGGGATTCTTGCTTTTTCTTGGATATTGAGTTGGGTGTTTAAGCGTTTTCGAAATCAAACCATTGGCTTGCTTTCAGGATTCATTCTTGGTTCATTGGGTATTCTTTGGCCTTGGAAAACTGAGCTGACTGAACAATTTGGTGATAAATTAAAAACAGTAGGTTACGATTGGTATCTACCGCAATTCAGCACAGAAACCTTGATTGCAATCGGATTAATTGTAATAGGAATTATCAGCATTTGGGGAATGGAAAAATATGCCGGAAAGATTGAAGAATAATAATCTAATCTTCCGACACTTGATTTCCAATGCTTGATGAGAATTATTGTTTGTGATGTTTAACGCGAACTGCAGCAGGACCTTTTTGTCCCATTTCTACCTCAAATTCCACTTGATTACCCATGATAATATCATCAATGCAGTTGTTAATGTGGAAAAAGACAGATTCTTTTGTTTCTGAGTCACGAATAAACCCAAAGGCTTTATTATCATTGTAATAAGTTACAATTCCAGTGCGAATCGGATCTTCCTCTTCATCTGTGCGTTTAGGAACACCAATTTCAATATCTTCGGCATTAACTTCACTTTTCTTTGAAGGATCCGGGGGAGTATTTGAAATTACCCCGTTTTCATCAACGTAAGCAATCATATCATCCAGATTCCCAGATTTTTCTTGTCCTTTTCGAGATTCACGGCGTTTTGCCTTTTCTTTTCTCTTCTTTTCTTTTTTGTTTCTTACTTCTTTCTTTTGAAATGATTCTTGAGATCTTGCCATGTAAAAATATTAAAGTTTTTAAATGATTATACTGTGTGAATTTATCGTTTTGGTTTCGCTTCGTTAACAACCATGTCTCTGGATTCTAAAACTGCTCCATTTAAGCCTTCAATTGCTTTGCGAGCGGATTCGTCGTTCATTTCAACAAAACCAAAACCTTTACTGCGACCTGAAAATTTGTCCATAATCAGTTTCGCTGAATCAACGCTACCATATTCTGCAAAGATTTCTTTTAAATCAGTTTCGCTTACATTGTAATTTAAGTTTCCTACGTAAATGTTCATAACTACTTGTTATTTTTTTAATGATTAACTTCTAATCTGTTTTTACAAAAAACAGCCAAACTTTGTTGGTAAAAAATAAGATTTAAAAAACAGGCTATAACAAAAATCAAACTGAATTAGCGAAA
>CAYOUD010000021.1:15966-25928 GCA_964407055.1 uncultured Bacteroidales bacterium
CAAACACCCATCGTTATCGGATCATCAAACATGGTTTTGAAAGAAGAAACCTTACGTCAATTGCAGGAAAATGGGGCAGGAGCTGTCGTATTCAAGTCCCTGTTTGAAGAACAACTTCATCTTGAAGAGTTAGAAATGGATGAAATTACCAAAGGAATGGATGACCGTCATGCTGAAATGATTAATCCGTTTCATGATATTGCATATGGAGGACCGAAAGAATATCTGCATCAATTGAAAAAAGCAAGAGAAATTCTGGATATCCCTTTGTTTGCAAGCTTGAATGCAGTTTATAAGGAATCTTGGGTGATATTTGCAAAGCAAATTGCTGAAACCGGTGTCAACGGACTTGAATTGAATTTCTATGCTGTTCCGCATGATTTTGAAAAAAGCTCACAAGAAATTGAAAATGAGCAAGTTGATATTCTTAAATCGGTAATTAAGGCAGTGGAGATTCCGGTGTATGTGAAATTAAGTCCGTATTAT
The DNA here is from genome assembly GCA_964407055.1 of uncultured Bacteroidales bacterium. GTDB lineage: Bacteria > Bacteroidota > Bacteroidia > Bacteroidales > ML635J-15 > JAQIBY01. The sequence goes on from CAYOUD010000021.1 coordinate 16,453, forward strand.
GCCAATGTTTTAAATTTGATAAAACGTATGGATGATGCAGGAGCCAAAGGATTTATTCTTTTTAACCGCTTGTTTGAACCACGAATTGATATTGAAGCGCAAGAACATATTGTGCAAATGGAATTGAGTAATGAAAATCAAGACAGTTTGGGCTTGCGCTACAGTGGCTTGCTTTATGATAATATTAATGGAAGTATCATCAGCAGTGGCGGAATTTATCAGGGAAATGATGTCGTGAAAATGATACTCGTCGGTGCCGATGCAGTTCAGATCGTTTCTGCAGTTTACAAACACAAACCGCAGCATATTGCGAAAATGCTTAAAGATATTGACGATTGGATGGAGGCTCACAATTACAGTTCGTTGAATGATTTCCGTGGAAAACTGTCACAAAAAAATGTGCAAGACAATCGGATTTATAAACGAGCACAATATGTTAATCTTTTAATGCGGGCTGAATCTGTTTTTAATAAATACCCAATGCCTTAAGCAGGATTCAGGTTTTAAGCATTGCAATTAGGTCGTGATGAAAAACTACAATGTCGTAAAAAATAGCATCAAGTTTTAAAAATTGAAACTGAAGTTTAGAAATTATTGGAAATTTGTATCTTGATTATTGTGATTTCCACCAAAGCCGCTATCTTTATCAGACAAAATATTTCATCATGAATGACATTCAAAAACGCATTGAAACAGTAAGAAGCGAACTGCGTGAACATAACCATAAATACTATGTTCTGGCTCAACCTGAAATTACGGATTTTGAGTATGACATGTTAATGAAATCCTTGCAGGAGCTGGAGGAAAAACATCCTGAATACGATGACCCAAATTCCCCGTCAAAGCGAGTTGGAAGCGATTTAAGCCACGAATTTGAACAAGTAAAACATCGGTTTCCAATGCTTTCGCTTGCTAATACTTATTCACAGGAAGAATTAGAGGCTTTTGCCGCACGGGTCAAAAAAATTCTCGGTTTTCAACCAGAATATGTCGTGGAATTAAAATACGATGGTGCATCCATCAGTTTGACTTATGAAAATGGGAAGCTTTTACGTGCTGTAACCCGCGGCGACGGAAATCAAGGCGACGATGTGACAAATAATATCCGCACCATTCGTAGTATTCCATTAACGCTTGCAGGCAATTCATATCCTGATTTTTTTGAAATTCGAGGTGAGGTTTTTATGCCTCATGCTGTTTTTGAACGACTCAATAAAACCCGGGTCGAAAACAATGACCAGCCATTTGCAAATCCTCGTAATGCGGCTGCAGGAACACTTAAAATGCAAAAATCAAGTGTAGTTGCCAAGCGTGGGTTAGATTGCTTTTTGTATTTTGTAGTGGCTGGTGATGCGCCTGCCGAAACGCATTACGAAACCTTGCTTCAGGCGATGAAATGGGGATTTAAAGTGCCGGATTACATGATAAAAACGGATAAATTGGATGATATCCACCAATTTATTTCAGACTGGGATTTGAAACGTAAAGATTTACCCTTTGATATTGACGGAATTGTGGTGAAAGTTAATTCCTACGAGGATCAGGAAGCTTTGGCAATGACTGCAAAATCGCCACGTTGGGCAATTTCTTACAAATTCAAAGCAGAGCAAATGCAAACATACTTGAATTCCGTTGAATATCAGGTCGGCAGGACAGGAGCAATCACTCCGGTCGCTAATTTGGAGCCGATTTTCCTTGCCGGAACAACGGTTAAACGTGCATCCTTGCATAACGAAGACCAGATTAAACTGCTGGATTTACATATTGGTGATTTGGTATATGTTGAAAAAGGTGGCGAAATTATTCCAAAAATTGTGGGCGTTGCTGAACATGCTGAAAATTCAAAACCAATTCAGTTTATTACCCATTGTCCGGAATGTGGCACTGAACTGGTAAGAAAAGCCGGTGAAGCAAAACATTTTTGTCCAAATGAAAATGCTTGTCCACCTCAAATTCGAGGCAAAATTAAGCATTTTATTAGTCGTAAAGCCATGGATATTGACAGTATTGGCGAAGAAACCGTGGATTTGTTTTTGCGCGAAGGATTGATCAAAAATATGGCGGATTTATATGATTTGAAAACTGAACAAATCATTGCATTGGATCGTTTCAGACAAAAATCTGCAGAAAATATCATTCAAGGGGTAGAAGCATCAAAATTTGTTCCGTATCCGAGAGTTATTTATGCGCTTGGAATCCGTTATGTCGGAGAAACTAATGCCAAAACCCTGGCATCTGCTTTTGATGATGTCTATAAACTTGCTGCTGCAAAATATGATGAGCTAATCGCAGTGGATGAAATCGGAGAAACCATTGCAAACTCAGTTATTGACTACTTTAATCTGCCATCAAATCAGGAAATTGTGGAACGCATGATGCAATATGGATTGCAACTAGAAAAATCAGCTGACGAGATGGCCAAATCCAATAAATTGAAGGGTAAGCGTTTGGTGATTTCCGGAACATTTGAAAAGCATAGCCGCGATGAATACAAAGCAATGATTGAACAGCATGGCGGAAAAAATGTTTCCTCGGTTTCAGCAAAAACAGATTATCTGTTTGCAGGAGATAATATGGGTCCTAGCAAATTAGAAAAGGCAAAATCATTAAATGTTGAAATCATCAGCGAAACTGAGTTCCTTGATATGTTGGAATAACCATTTCCCCACATTTGGGACAAGAACCGTCTTCGTTAATTAGTGGCAAGGGAGTTCCATGCGCTCTAAGAATTAGTAGTTCCCCACATTTGTAACAATTTAGATTCAGCATTTCATTTACTAAAGTATTTCCGGGATACACAAAAAACATTCGCTCCCGGGCTTTTTTAATTAGCGTATGCAACTGCGATTCAGGACAAGCTGAAACCTGATTCAGTTTGTAACTTGGGAAAAACCGACTGATGTGCAAAGGCACTTTCAATAAATGATGGGTTTCCATCCATTGAATAAACTCCGAAAGTAGGTTTTCATCATCCGTTATTCCAGGGATGCTTAACATAGTAATTTCCAGATGAATGTTGGCATTCGTAATGTCCAGGATACTGGATAAAACCGGTTTTAAACTGCCACCGGTTAATTCTTTGTAAATGCTGTCCGAGAAAACTTTCATATCAATGTTTACAGCATCAATGTAGGGCAGGAGCTGTTTGAGTGCGTCTTTGCAAATGTAACCATTGCTTACCATGATATTTTTAATGCCTGCCTCATGCGCCAATTTTGCTGTTTCTAGCATGTATTCATAAAAAATTGTCGGTTCGGAATAGGTGTAGGAAACCGAACTGCAATTATTTTGCTTCGCTTGTTGGACAATCTGTTCAGGAGTTAAGCGTTTGCTTCGCATTTCAAGATTATCGCTTTGCGAAAGCTCACTGTTTTGACAATTTTTGCAATGTAAATTACAGCCCGGGGTGCCAATGGAATAGGTCAATTCGCCTGGCAAAAAGTGATAAAGCGGTTTCTTTTCAATCGGGTCTATCGCTTGTGCTATTGCCTGACCGTAAGACAAAGCATACAACGTTCCGTCAATTTGCATTCGGCTTCCGCATGGGCTCATTAACTTTTCTTTCAGCACACAGCGATGCGGGCATAAGTCACAGCGAATATCTCCGTTGGGTAATTTGCAATAAAAAAGGGCTTCTTTTGTTTTCATAAATTATCCTTTTCACTAAAAATCAAGGCACTGTAACGATACAGTTCTGCATTTTTCCATCCGTCCCAACCGATTCCGGCTTTGTCGCGGGAACAATATCCAAGAAATTCTGTTTTCGTCCAGTTTTGAGATTGAGCAACTTGCGGTAAAAAGGTTCCACTATTGGTGATATTCCCGTTTCCATCGCGTTTTATGATGTAAATACCATGTTTTCCTAACACAAATTCTTCCGAATTATCAATGCGTTGCAATGGCGTTAATACAGAAATTTCAATGCTGATTTTATCCAATTCCGATTTTTGAAGCGGGGCAAATCTCGGGTCTTGAAAAGCTGCTGAAATCGCCATTTTATGGATGTTTTCAATCAGTGGGCGATCATCTGAAAACCGCCCGATGCATCCTCTGAGTTTTTTGCCTTTGTGCAAGGTGACAAATGCTCCGCATGCTTCAAATAGTGCCTTAGATAAATATTCGCGTGATGGTGTATTATAGTTTTCAGGGTCGATTTTGTGCGCGATGACAGCTCTTGCATAGTTGAGCAATTGCAATTTTTCCTTTTGTGATAAGTGAAACTCATTATTATTCGTTTTCCCAGCCCGAATCGCATAATATCCGACCACTGATTGCGAATTTCCCTGAAAGCTGTCCCCTGAATTGGCATAGGAAATGATTTTCCAGTGGAAATTTGCATGTTTTGCAATTTGCATTGCGCAAAGCACTGCTTTTTCTCCACAAAGTGCCGTGTGTAATTCGTTTATGTTTCGCTGACTATGTTCCCAAAGGCATTGTTTTAATATTTCAGGTTCTCCGCTGATAATTGCTTCGGCAGTTAGTCTGTCTATAGTACATGCATCTTCATGTCCGGGATAATGTGAGAAATCTGTTGAAACGACAAATGCATTTTCCGGATTCTCAGCATAAATTTGTAATCGTTTAGCCAGCAATTCAATTTCATCATCAGAACAGGCTCCAAATAGAATCGGAATTAATGTAAAATTTTGTAGATGCACTTGCAAAAGAGGTAGTTCAACTTCAATGCAATGCTCGTGTGTATGTGCTGAAGGATGATAGTCTATAAACTCCTCTTCTAATAGCGACTCACTTATTGCTTTGTCGTTTTTTACTATTCCAAGGGGAGTTGTATAAGCTTGCGGATTGACTGAAATTCCATCAAATCCGAAATGATGCGCCGAGGCAAGGATGAAAACTCGCTCAATCTTTTTTTTATTTAATTTGGAAATGGCATCTGCCGCAATTTGTCCGGAAAAGATATATCCTGCATGTGGACAAATCAGAATTTGGCTGTCCATTTTTTGTTTTGTATTATGGCTATTTTCCAAGTAGCCGGAAACATTCTGTAATAATGATTCTTTGTCATCAGAATAAAAACTACCGGCAACAGCAGGTTCTCTGTTTTTTTTCATATAGTCATGTTTTTATTATGATACGGGAAAGCATCCCGTGCGCGTTACATGAGCTTGCCCCGATAATTACTTTTTGTACAATCCGAAACGGCGGCAAAGCCATACACTGAGATGAATCGATAAATACATCTCAAATAAATTTGTCAAAAAATATTTCAGAGAGTAATCAACCACGGTGAATTGTGCAGTAATCAAATTAATGACAACAAAAATGGAAACGGATAAAAGCACACGTAACATACGCTGAAAAGTCGTTCCACCATTTTTAGGCCATCGTTTAATTCCAATCAGATAGTAGGCTAAATTTAGACCAATAAGTTTTGCAACAATATTCATATCGATTTGCGGAATCAGAAGCAAAAGTGAAGGAATGATAAAGAAATATAAAATTCTGCCAAAAGCTTTCCAAGGGGTGATAAATCCATGTCTGGGTTTTTGCGCAAATTCTTCTAATCGTGGTGCTTTGTACAGTAATCGAAAAACGATGAAATAAATTGAAATTCCGAGAATTACACCCGCTAGAATATCAATGCCAAAATTTTCTCCAAAATATAAACTGGTAATTGCAGATAAGAATAGAACGATAATAGCGGAAAGGAGTAACCAGTTTTGCCTGTAAAAATGCCAAATGCTAAGCCAGAAAAGGCTTGCTTTTGCCATGATTGCTGAAGGAAATCCTCCTGAAATCAGATAATGACTTCGTGCGTGCTGAACAGTTTCTGCATTGAGCTTTACGGGTGTATTAGTTGCATTTGAAGGAATTTTTATCTGATTAATATCTTCGCTAATAATCCGCAAATTTGCATCAATATCAATCGGACGTGGCAAATTAACCCATGATTTAAGAAGCTGGGTGACAACTATTGTCCAGAAAAAAGCGTGTATCATTAAGAATCCGCGCTTAAAATCAATCCCAAAAATAAATGCAATGAAAATCACAAAAAAGAATAAATCCTGATTGAGAATATCCATTAACTCACTGATTGCTTGCAGCACTTCATTATTAATGCTCTGAAAAAATTGATTCAATGCAGTTGAAAACATGGCAGAAGGATTTTCTGAAAGATAAGAAAAATATTTTAGAATTGGAAATATCCGAAAAAAAATGACTGTAAAACCTTAAGGTCTTCTCTCAATTTTGTTAAATTCCCTTTAATTTTAATGAGTTTAGCACAGCTTTTGATATCTTTACGGGAAATTATTGAATTATGAAACAATTGAAATATTTCGCGATTCCATTTATCGTAATATTGTTAGCCGCTCAGGTATTTGCCCAAAGTTATTCTGAGCAATTGCATAAATTCGGACGGGTTTTAACCCTCGTCAATTCGTTATATGTTGACACGGTAAATCAGGAAAGTCTTGTTGAAGACGCAATTGTGGCAATGCTGCAAGAGCTTGACCCACATTCAATTTATATTAGTAAAGATGAAGTAAAACGCATGAATGAACCGCTTGACGGTGAGTTTGAAGGCATCGGAATTCAGTTCAATATTCTTGAGGATACACTGATGGTTGTTGCAACCATCCCGACAGGGCCTTCAGAAAAATTGGGGATTATGGCCGGAGATCGTATTATTACTGTTGATGCAGAAAATATTGCAGGTGTCGGTTTAAAAAACTCTGATGTCTTGAAATTGCTTCGTGGTGAAAAAGGAAGCATTGTTGAAGTTGAAATCTTACGGAGAGGTAAAGCTGAATTACTTGATTTTAGTATCGAACGAGATAAAATCCCCATATTCTCAGTTAATGCCGGCTATATTATTGATAATGAAATTGGATATGTGAAACTGAATCGCTTTGCAAAAACAACTGACGAAGAATTAGATGCAATTTTCGAGGATTTTAAATCAAAGAATATCTCAAAAATCATTTTGGATTTAAGTGGTAATGGCGGAGGTTATATGGATAAATCCATTTGGTTGGCAGACCAGTTTTTGACTGAAAATGAAATGGTTGTTTTTACTGAAGGACAAAACAGTCCGAAACGTGAATATCGCGCAAGCAGTAAAGGTAGATTTGAGAATTCGAAAGTGGTTGTGTTGGTAGATGAAGGTTCCGCCTCGGCAAGTGAAATTGTATCGGGAGCCATTCAGGATTGGGACAGAGGTGTGATTGTCGGGCGTCGTACGTTTGGTAAAGGGTTGGTGCAGAGACCATTCCCACTCCCCGATGAAAGCATGATCCGTTTGACAGTTGCCAGGTATTATACTCCGTCCGGACGCTGTATCCAAAAATCGTATGAAGATGGGATAGAGGATTATGCAACCGATTTACTGACTCGTTACGAACATGGTGAGTTTACAAATCGGGATAGCATACAATTTTCCGATTCCCTGATGTACACAACGTTACGGAATGAGCGGAAAGTTTTTGGCGGTGGTGGCATAATGCCCGACGTTTTTATTCCTTTGGATACGCTTTCTGTTTCTGATTATCATAGTCGATTGATGCGTAAACGCTTGATTTTCAGTTTTGCAATTAAATATATTGATGAAAATCGCAAGGAACTTTCTGAAAAATATCCGGATTTTGACAGTTTTAATAGGCAGTTTGAAGTTACAGACAATTTACTTAATGCCCTGAAAGAAAGTGCTATTGAAGAGGGAATTAAAATTCCTGAAGAAACACCAACTGAGTATCAAAATAAACGTTTGGAAACCCATCTGAAATCGTTGATTGCTTCCGATATCTGGGAAACAAACGAGTTTTATCAAGTGAATAATGCTATGAATGAAAGTGTGCAAAAAGCAATCGAGATTTTAAAAGATGATGCTGAATATCAGCGATTGCTAAAAAAAACCGAATAGATTCATGTGGGATTGGATGGTGCAGAACTGGTTTGAGCTGACGGCTGCTTTGCTCGGAGTGATTGGCATATTTCTGCAAATATTGCAAAAACCCTTGTATTGGTTGGTTAGCTTAGTTATGGTAAGCATGTATATTTGGGTGTATTTTGACTCCGGATTTTATGCAGACATGTCTTTGCAAATGTATTATTTCGTGATTAGCATTTATGGTTGGCTATTTTGGATGTTTGGAAAAAAGAAACAATCTGAAAGCACTGCAAAAAAAGACATCCCAGTAACGAGGCTTAAGAAAAAATCCCTACTTTTGAGTATTCTAATCAGTCTGATATTATTTGTCATCATCTATCTGATTTTGAAACACTTGACAGATAGCACTGTACCCCTCGGAGATGCGTTTACAACCGCACTCAGTTTTGTCGCAACATGGATGCTTGCCCGTAAAATTCTTGAAAACTGGTTGTTTTGGATTATTGTGGATGCAATTTCTGTTGGATTATATATATACAAAGGATTGTACCCCACTGCAGCGCTATTTGCTTTTCTTACTGTAATGGCAGTGTTTGGTTATATTGTCTGGAAAAAAACCATGGTGAGCCAATGAAACGAATTGTATTGACAGGACCCGAATCGACAGGAAAATCATGGCTTGCACAACGTCTTGCAAGACAGCTTGATGGCTTGTGGCTGCCAGAATTTGCTAGATTTTATGTTGCGAATTTACAGCGAACTTACTCCAAAGATGATGTGATTTATATTGCCAGAAAACAAGTGGAATTAGAGCAGGAACTCGTGAAATTTAACCCGAATTATTTGTTTCTTGATACCGATTTAATCATTACAAAAGTTTGGCTGAAACACCTGTATAATGAGGTTCCACAATTTGTGGATGACGCCATTAGAAGCTTGTCGCGAGATTTACACTTATTATGCGATTATGACTTGCCATGGATTGAGGACCCCACACGGGAAAATCCTGATAAACGGGATTTCTTTTTTGAATGGTACAAGAAGGAGCTTGAATACTATGGGATGAATTACGAAATTATTTCCGGTGTTGGAGAAGGCCGCATTAAGCAAGCTAATGCCGCAATCTCAAAATAATCCATATTGCAAACATAGGATGATTGATAACGAAATAATACCGATTACACAAATAATATAGTACAATTTCGTTTCTCATCATTGTACTATTTATTTGTAGTATCGGCATTATACACTAAGTTCATTGGAATATTCATTAGTTCAAATTAGTATAAAATGAATTGTATCGGCAATTTTGATTCGCAATCGGTGTTACAGCAAAAGAAGCATATAGCACGACTTGTGCTGATCCGCCAACTGGCGGAGAAGTAAGTGAAAGTATGCGCCATTTTGATGTTTAATCGGTATAATTTAGAGGTTGGCAATAGGGTGTTTTGCCGTTTGAATTTATGCACTGAATACTATCCAATAAAGCAAAATCGGATTACAATTATCTTGCAATCCGCTTTGATATTGCTACGCTTTTCTTAAGAGGCCTTCTATTAATTCTTTTTTATCAAGAAACAAATTTTGTGCAAATTTTGTGCAAATTTTGTGCAAATTTTGTGCAAAT
>CAYOUD010000022.1:0-25537 GCA_964407055.1 uncultured Bacteroidales bacterium
CTCTGTTGTCTTGCTCGAGCTATGCCCTAGTAATTCTTGAATATATCGTAAATCAACACAAAAACAACGTGCCGTCAGGCATTGTGCTATCGAAATCGAAGCATACGTGATATCAGTCGCAATCAACATTCCCCACAGCTTCGCCCTCTCAGTCACATACAAGGATGAACCAATAGAACATAAATTCTTTATCAAAATACGTATAAAGCATCAAAACGCCAAAAAATTCTGATATCATACATATATTTGGACAATAATGGCAATAAACCGCTACAACAAAGCCACTTTCTGTATTAGCACTAAATAATTTCTACTTGGGACAGATCCATCGTTATTGTGAAATTAACATCAATGGATTTTAAGTAAACACAAATTCGTGCAGTTTTACTTTTATCGCTTACAACCGGCTCGCATCCCATAAATGGGCCGGAATTAACAAGAACAGAGACTCCCTTTTCAAGACAATTACAATCCTTACTTACCGTATAACCGCCAGATTCAACAGTGATTAACCAATCTATTTCCTGCTGCTTAATTACTGCATATTCAGTAATTAAGCAGCAGGCGCAACAACATGTGGATATCTCACAACGCTTTGGATATCCTTTCTGCTACATTTCACAAAAACATAACCGGGAAGCAATGGAACTTTTACTTTTTTCCTACGATCGCTCCATTGCCTAAGCTCCGTTTTTAACGGCAGATAAGATTCGTATCCGTCGCGTAACAGCAAATCGTTCAATCGCTTTTCAGATCGAGATTTGCAATAAAATGCATACCATAGCTTTGGATATAATTTCACGCCTGCAATGTGTTATTTATCACAAAAATAAGAATGTTTTTTGAAGACAAAACGACAAAACGAATTATTTCCAGCAGGAATAAAGCAGCCCAAAACATTGCCAAATATTAACACAATAAAAGCTAACTTTTAAATTACTCATATTGATGCATCTTATCATCAATGGTGACCTTATCTGTGCTATGACTTTGAATTTTTATATTGCAAATCAAATGATCCGCACCTGCATCGTAACAAGCTTTCTGTACTTTTTCAACGACATCCATAACATCAGCATAACTGCCCTCAATCACGGTTTCAAACGGACATACCTTATACTTCAATTCTGAATTTTGAATTTGCTTAATTGCCTCATCAACAATTTCATAGGCATGTTTTTCTCCGCCGAAAGGCAAAACCTGTACGGCAAGGTTAATCTGCTTGTTCTTCATCGTCATAATCTGTTTTTTCTAAGCGTTTTTCAATGAAAGCTTCTACTTCATCAACGCTCATTCGTTTTACATTAGTAATTAAAAAATTATCGCTCAATACTGCCCCAAATTCGTTTATCAGCTCAATAAATCCATGAAATAAATCGGCAATACTAACGTCAATCGGGATTAAGCAAGAAAACATGAAGTAAGCATTATAAAAATTATGCGTTTCAAATTCGGTTTCGTATTTATCAAACTGATATTTTATTTCTTTTAAAATTAAGCGTTGCTCCTGTGGGGAAAATGCACGACTTTTATCATCGGTCATGATTACCACAAAATACCGTAATTTATTGTCTTTCCCACCTAGGCCACTGGAAATATACACCATATCTTCATCGGTAAGGGATGATTCGATCAGCATTAAAGACTCTTGATACGCCAAATACGACCAGTCATTAAGCTGTTTATCCGGTTGTTTCATGTATTTTTCAAGTATCCGAAAACATTTTACCTCTTCAAAACATGCAAGCTGATTCAACAGACTTTGTTTTGTTTCAAGATCAACATCCTTGTCGTACAAATCGTCAGCGCGAGAAAGCACATGTTCAAGATCGGGTAAATCGGTTTTCGTTTTTGTCCCTTTTTCAAAATAGGTCATTTGCACATCAATATCAACTTGTCGTTCCATGATGCGCAATTTGTCCTTTTTGTCAATTAAAAGTTTTTGCAGTTTTTCGTAAGCTTCCTGTCCGTTAATCGCTTTCATAAAAGATAAATCTTGCGTAAAAGATATATCTTAAACGCATTAAGTAAAAATTCAGTATATAAATTCGGCAAAGTTAAAATCTATTATTCTTCAGGTTCAGAAACCTCAATTACTTTACCTGTAAAAAATAAAATTTCTCCGGCAAGCGGATGATTGAAATCAACCAACACGCGATCGTCCTCAATTTCAGTGATAAATCCATCGTAATGATTACCATCTTCATCTTCCATTGGGAAATAAGCACCAAGCTCAAAATCGCCTTTATCCTCCCCTACCAACTCATAGAATTCTTCTTCGGTAAATTCTGTCAATGCATCCGGATCGTAATCGCCAAAGGCATCAGATGCAGCAATTTCTATGCGAAAATCCTCACCTGCTTTTTTACCTAATAACTGATTTTCAAAAATATCCAACATCGCATCATCACCAACGACAAAAACCTCTGGTTCATTTTCTCTGGTTTCTTCAACCAATTCACCATCAAAAGATTCTAATCGCAATTGATACTGAACTTTAACTTTTTTTCCTTTTGTAATTTCCATAAGACATTATTTTATTCATTATATATATTACGCTCTGGGTTTCAATTTACCCTTATTGGTTTGTTCTTCAATTACACTATTACCATCGGGTTGCTCGATTTTACCTGCTTTACTTTTATTACCGGATATTATTCCTCTCCGAAATAATTTAGCAAAAGCAAGCGGGTCTCTACTGCCAATCATAATAAGAATGGAACTTAGCAAAATACTAATTAAAACAATTGAATAACCCAATTCGGCGATAGTTTGTCCAGACAACATCCCCAACTGCAAAGGGATTGATGCTAAAACTGCAGGCACCAGTCCTTTCGGAGACATGATTGACATAATCGTTCTGTCAGAAATTGAAACTTCTTTTTTTACAAACCAACGAACACCCAATGGGCGGGTTAAGAGTATCATAGACATAATCAGTATTGTCAGTAAATATACCGATGTGGATCCAAACTCAATCATAATACCTACATAAACAAAGAAATAAGTTTGCAAAATAAAGACAATTTCAGAATAAAAATTTTGCTCGTGATTCGTTAAACCGACAGCATCAAAGCGAAATATTTTTTTCCAGACATTTATTTTTCCAAGGGACATTGCATTTCCCAGTACAATTCCAAAGCTCATTGCCCCAATACCGCCATTAAAGCCCAAGAATTCAATAACACCGTAAACCAGAAAAACAAAAGCTAATGTTGTAAACATGGAGTTTTTCAACTCACGAACCAAATTCAGCAAAAGTGACCAAATCAATCCTACTGCAATTCCTATCAGCGCAGCAAATAAAAAGGATTTCCAGATCGCATTCATGATGCTTCCGATTTCTAAGGTGCCGGCTTTCATGGCTTCAAGGGCAGCCAAGGCAACAATCAGACACAATACATCACTAAAAGCAGATTCGAGCAGCAAAACCGTACTGGCTTTTTTCCCAAGCTTAAGCTGATTGAGAATAGGAACAACCACTGCTGCAGACGTTCCACCAACGATGGCTCCCATGAAAATAGATTCGGTTAAATTCAACGGAGTTAAGACATAACTTAGTCCTCCGACAATTGCCAAAGTGGTAATAAAATTATAAAGTGTTATCGCTGTCGCGGATGTTACAGAGCTTCGTAATTCATTAAATTTAAGATTTGTACCACTTTCAAACAAAATGACAATCAAGGTAATGGTAGTAAATACTCTACCCAATTCCCCGAAAAACAAATCATTATCAATGAAAAAACCTGCTGCTATCCCAATAATCATCAATAAAAGCACATTCGGAATCTTTGTTTTGTCAAAAATTCCATTAAAAAAGTGAGCAAAGAATATCAATGCTCCCATGAACATTATTGTGATTGTAATTTTATCCATCGTTTAAACTAACTGCTTATAAAGAAACAAAATCATTATTATGAATGGAAACTTTTTTAAAAAAAATCAAAACATAATGTGTATATTAATTGTCGGATTTGCATATGGCGAATAAGGCAATTCGTTCAAATTATACAACACCAAAACCAGCAAATATGCACGTTTTCCGGCCGGAACTTTCAATCCGCCACCAATCATTGGCTGCCATATCCAAAAGCGATCAGTTCTGGGTGTCAGCGCACCAAAATCCATGTCGGGATCAAGATTAAGATAATTCGCCTCCGCATGCAACAATAAAGCAGTTCCTGACCCAAAAGGCAAAATCGAATTCAAATCTTTAATAATCGCAAAATCCGCAAAGGCACCAACACCATAAATTGAGGTTTCATAAAGATATGTCTTGTTGTTGTAATAAAGATAGGTTCCACCCACACCAAAACTCAATCTGTCGGTGGCGAGATATTCAACTCGTGGAGATAAGTCCACCTGAGTGATTGTCCCCAAACGAAGCCCAAATCCACCACCGAAACGAAAATTTTCGTACCATGCAGATTTCTCTTTTGCGACCCCGTACTGTGCTTGCACAGAAACAGCAAGAAAAATTCCGATTATCAGACTAAAATAAACTTTCATATTAATTTATAATTGCATCGTAAAACACCTGCTGAATATTGGTTCTGGTATTCAGTTTTAGTATTTTTCGATTTTCCATATCGGGATACACCCGATTTGACATAAAAATAAACAAAATATCGGTTTCCGGATCAACCCATGCTAAAATACCGGTAAATCCGGAATGCCCATAACTCTCCTTCGATGCAGAATCGCAGGCAGGACCCTTGCCGGGCCTGTCAATCACAGGCTTATCAAAACCCAAACCTCTGCGGTTTTCTTTGGGATTACGCAACGGAGAACTGAATAGCTGCACCGTTTCTGCATTGATGTATCGCTGCCCACCATATGCGCCTTTATTCAACAACATTTGCATTAGTTTTGCCAAGTCATTTGCATTCGAAAATAATCCGGCATGACCGGAAACTCCGCCCAACATAGCAGCTCCCTGATCGTGTACATATCCACAAAGTAATTGTTTTCGAAAAATGGTATCATACTCTGTCGGGACAATGTCAGTTTTTGCAAACCGCTCAGTGGGATTATAGCCCAACGTATTGGCTCCCAAACTCTGATAAAACTGATCACGAACATAAACTTGAATCGGAGTTTCGGTAATTTCTTCAATGATTTCCCGCATCAAATAAAATCCCAAATCGGAATACCGGTATCCGCCGTGGGAACGCAATTTCGAAGTTGCAATTTTATAATTAATGCTATCCCGCACGCTCATCATTGTAAACATATGATCAGCCACCGGAACAAACATTTGCTCGCTGGGAGCTTCACAGTAAAACTTCCCGTAATTTTCTTTAATGGTTTCTGTGTAAAACGGAATCCAGGGAGCCAAACGAGCCTGATGCATCAACACATCTTTAAATTTCAGATTGGTTTTATTGCTCCCTTTCAGAAAATCCAGAAAATTTCCTATGCTGTCATTTAATTGCCATTTTTTCTCGTCATACAGTTTCATTAAGGATACGGTTGTTGCCGCAATTTTCGTTACAGATGCCAAATCGTATATATTCGTATTTGTCACTTGCTGCTTTTTCTCGTAGGTGTGGTATCCGTAGGATTTTTGAAAAAACACTTTACCATGCCGTGCAGCCAAAATCTGAGCACCGGGGGTTGCTTTTTCATCAATCGCTTCTTTCATCAAAGAATCGACTTTGTAAAACAGGTCAGAATCAATATTTACTTCTTCAGAAATATCGGTATAAGATAAGCGTATTGATTCTGTTGTGATGCCTTTACCTGCCGCAAAATGACTTCCGATGCTCACCGGAACGCGTCCCTTATAAGCCAACCCGCCGAAAATCATCTGCGCGGAAATATCCTGTGTCAGCGTTCTATCATTGTATGAAACCACAATTGCATCAATATCAGAAACATCATCGAAAATACTCAACGCATAAGGATTTCCAAAGTGATTTAGAATCACGGTATTTGATTTTGCCAGATTTTGAATGACTTCTGCCTCCACGGCACTGAGCCCGAAATTCCGACCCGGAGAACGATTGGTGCCTGTGACAGAAAGAATGAGCAAATCGTATTCAGTCAGCTTTTCCAATAGCGCTTTTTTGCCAAGATTTCGGACATCACGCTCATAAACATAAGCCGGTACCGATGCATAATCTTTGAGCCGCTCCTGAAATGCATTAATCTCATTGCTTCCAAAATCAACGGATGCAATGTTTAAGCTGTTGAGATGTTTCAATGGCAATAAGTCATCAGCATTTTTGACAAGTGTAACCGCATTTTCCGCAATTTTCCGATTGATTAATTTTGCCTGAGTGTTGTTCAGACTATCCACCAGGCCATTACTATTCAGCGGTATTGTATCGTTCATCACTCCCACCCATCGCTTTGCAGAGAGGATTTTTTTCACACGCGCATCAATTTCTGCTTCTGAGATACGTCCATCGTTAACCGCTGCTTTCATTGCTGCTATGGCTTTTGGCACATTCTGCGGAAACAACAACACATCATTTCCTGCGATAAACGCCTCAACTTCAACTTCTCCAGTATCGTAATAATCGGCAACACCACGCATATTCAGGGCATCGGTAAAAATTAAGCCATCAAAACCAAACTCCTCTTTCAAAATATCGGTAACAATCACTTTTGACAAGGTAGATGGCCGATTTTCAGCCGAATCCAATGCTGGAACATACAAATGCGCAATCATCACCCCACCAATCCCTGCATTAACAAGCTTTCGGAATGGGTACATTTCAATGCTGTCCAAACGAGCTTTATTATGCAAAATGGTGGGAAGGGTTTTGTGTGAATCCTGATCGGTATCACCGTGTCCGGGGAAATGTTTTATCACAGCCAGCACCTTGTTGTCCTGCATCCCTTTGGAAAAATAATAGGCTTTACGGACGACATCATCCCGTAATTCGCCGTAAGAACGGCTATTAATCACCGGATTGTTTGGATTGACATTAATATCGACAAGCGGTGCGAAATTCACATGCACGCCCAATGCTTTTAACTGACGAGCATATTCAACACCTACATCATACATCAACTGATTATCTTGAATTGCACCCAACATCATTTGTCGTGGATACAAAACCGTAGAATCCAAACGCATAGAAGGTCCCCATTCTGCATCCATGGCAATGAGTAAGGGAATATCTGCCGATGCCTGATAGCGATTAATCAAGCGGGCATGTCGTTCAGGTCCGCCTTGCATGAAAATCAAACCACCGATTTTCAAATCTTTAACCAGATAATTGATGTAGTCTTCTTCTTTTTGGTTTTTATTGGAATAGGCAGCAATCATAAATAATTGCGCAATTTTGGCATCAATCGACATATTTGCGATAATAGAATCAGCCCAGCCGGCATCCTGTTCAACAACAAAAGGCGCTGCTTTATTTACCATGTTTTCTTCGGCATTACGATCTCCCGACCCAAGATTTATGCTAATCCCCAAAATCAGGGCAAATACTAAGCTTATATTCATCATTTGTTTTAACATTTTCAATGATTCATTGCTAACAGGGGTCTTCTAATAATTCTTTTCTTTCAAGAAACAAATTTAAAAAATTTCATTGTCTATGAAAAACGCTGAAAATCTTGATGCGAAAGAATTATTAGAAGTCCCCAACAAATATACAGAATGCTTTACCCTGAAAAATACTTGCTGCAATGTTTTATTAACGAGCGGATGTTGATTTAATTATTGATTAATTATTATGTTTACTTTTTGTCAAAATGCGGAATGAGCGCTTGGTGGTTTTGAATTTTAGCACTACGATCCGAAACGTTAGATTTCAAAAGCGCCTGAGGATTCTGTATCTTTGTTTTTACGACAAAACTTTAAAGATATGCAACGCTACAAGCGAAACAAAGGATGCAGTAAATATAACCCGAAAAATTCACTGATTATATGATATGAACCTTATTTCTTTTTTGCAGAGGCTTCTAATATGCTTGCAAAATACATTGCAAACGATCTATAAAGAAAGTGAGTCCATTTACCAAACGGCACGATTATCAAAGCCCATTGAGCAAGAATTGAAATATGGAATAGATACATCCAGAAGTTATTTTCGATAATATCAAGATCGATAAATAATCTGACCGCAAAGGCGGTTGCACCCATTAGGAATAGCCAGATTACGAAAAACCAATCAGAGGGATGTGTAAATACAGATTTTTGTGTCTTTTTGCGAATTCGTCTTATGACAAAATCAAAAGTGACAATAAAAATTATTGCAGAGAATATATAACCAATATAATGCACAATCATGTTCTCGGTTTTAAACCAATTAAGAAAAACTGTTGTAAATAATAAAGACAAATATCCGAGCACCAAGATAAAATGTTCAAACCACCATAATTTGTTTTCTTTTATTTCTTCAGGTGTTGCCTCTTCCACTTCGCACTGTAGGCTTCTTTTTTGTGTAAACATGTGTATAAACAAGTCTTTTAGAGAAACGATATAGTCATTAAGCACGATTTTCTTTGTTTTTGACCACACGATTAAATACCACATATGAATAATATTTGGCAAAAGGATCAGAATAAAAATCCCGCCGATTGCAAACATCTCAAAAAAGTGTCCATAGTGCATTAACTCCTCGTTTGTAAACACTCCACCTATTTTCATTCCGAATACAGCAGCGAAAATCAATATGAATGCGACAATATAGGCACTTACATTTTTATAAAGTAATCCTGAAAGCCCTGTCCAGTCATATTTAGATGTTAAATAACGTCTCAATGCCATCATTAAATTACCAGGCTCTGCTTTTCTTGGACAAGCAGTAGAGCAATCGCCACAATAGTAACACATCCATGGGTCAACAGATGCTTTAATTTCACCTTCAAGCCCAAGCAAGGAATATCTAATTAGTTTTCGAGGAAAAGAGTTATTCTTATCGGTAGTAGCACATATAGCAGTACAATTTCCACAACTAAAACAAGCTTTAAAATCGTCAGCGCCGAATTTTTTCAATTCTTTTACAAAATCAGGATTTACCTTTGCCATAGTAATCAGTTTTTCAAAATATAATAATAGTACGCTTCCTTTTCATCTACACCTTTGGTTACCAATACATTGTATTTATGCATTGTCATTACATTATAAGTAACCACATCTGAGTCTAGTTTCAGTTCTTCTGTTATTTGTGGAATTGTTTTTTCTATTTCGCTTATTGCTGCAATAATATTCTTCCACAATTGAGGATATTCTTTCATCTGCAGAACTTCCTTACTGTCACTATCAAATACTTCATTCTCATCAGGGGGAAACTCAATTTTCTTCATAAAACCAGTAATCATAGATTCTATTTCATCATCCGTAAATTGAGCAATCTCGATTGCATTTTCAGGGCACACCGGGGCACAAATTCCACATCCGGCACAAATTGCTTCGTTCACTGCAGCAATATGCTTTTCGCCGCTTTCAATTTCTCTGATTGCTGTATATTCACACACCACTTCGCATTTACCACACCATACACAAGCATCAGCATAAACTCGGGCAATAACAGGATCCAAAGACACTGTGCCTCCTTTTAATAAAGCATTTATTTTTGCCACAGCAGAAAGTGAAGATTGCACCGATTCGCTAATATTTTTTGGACCTTGACAAGCACCTCCAATATAAACACCTTTAATTACAGTTTCGACCGGCTTAAGTTTTGGGTGAATTTCATTAAAAAACTTATCACTACCAATTGGTATTTTAAATTTTTCTGAGATATGCTTACTATCATCGCAAGCTGCCATACCGGTAACAAGAACAACTAAATCTGCTTCGATTTCAAGCTCTATTTTAGTTGTTAAATAGTCTTTTACTTTTATTAGTGCCTTTTTTCCGCTTTGTTCCACAATAGGAGGGTCTTTCTCATCATATCTAATATAAATATCTCCAATATTTGAAGATTTTTCATATAGTATTTCCTGTTTTCCATATGTTCTGATATCACGATAGATGTGATATGATTTTATGTCTTCGTACTTCTCATTAATTTGTAATGATGTAAAAATTGCTGATGAACAACACTGACGAGAGCAATACTTATTTTCACCTTTCTTTTGTCTGTTACCTACGCAATAGATAAATGCAACTTTCTTAACTTGCTTATCATTATGAATAAGCTTTTCTGGGTTTAATTCCATCATTCGTTTAAACTCTGGAATCGTCACAACGTTAGGGATTGATTTATAACCAAACTCAGCCACTTGCGGTTTATAATTATCGAAACCTGTTGTAACTAAAACAGCTCCTGCAGTTAGCGACAATACCTCTGATTTTTGATTAAGATCAAAGCATCTAGTGTATTTAGTTAAGAAATCTGTTTCATCTTTTATTGCATCGGCAACTACAACAGGCACATCCGGCAATGCTTCAGGATAATTTTTATAAATTGCTTTACGTTTGGCAAACCCAAGATTGAAATCATCTTCAACAAAAACGGAGCATTCTTCCATTGCTTGCTGAACCGTTTTAACATCTGATTTGCCTTTAATATATCTGGGTTTTACACTGACGTTAATCATAAAATTCCCCAAACTCCCTGAAACCTTTTCAATTTCAGCGCCGGTGAATAGGGTAATATTAGCGTATGATTTTATTTGCTTATAAAGATTGGCAATAATATCTTTTCCCTTTTGTTCAGACATAAATAGCTTTTCTGATTTAGCGATTTGCCCACCTACAAAATAGTCTTTTTCGATTAGATATACTTCATTACCAAGTTTCGCAAGGTCTATAGCAGCTTTCATTCCAGATACACCAGCGCCAACAACCATTACTGATTTTTTAACGCTTATTTCGATATTGTCTAATGATTCGGAATGCGCAACTCTGTTTATACCAGCTCTAATGAGGCCAACTGCTTTAACAGTAGCTTCTCTTGGCTTGTCAGAATGTGGCCATGAACATTGTTCACGAATATTAACCTGCACATAATTTGTGGGATTTAGTCCAGCTCTTTCTGCAACACCTTTAAAAGTGTGTAGATGAAGTTTCGGCGAACATGAGGCAACAACAATTGCATCAAGTTTATTCTCTTGGATATCAAGTGTCATATCCTTTTGGTTGGAATCTGCACAAGCAAACATCACATCCTTTGAGATTATGACTCCGTCTTCTGCATTAAGCATTTTCCCGATTTTTTCAACATCAACATAATCGGAAATATTCCCTCCGCAATGACAAATATAAATACCTATTCTTTCTTTCATATTACTCTTTTTTTTAGCGACAAAAACCAATTTATTTGGTAGTTTGCGCTACTGCTATTTACTTAAATAACCTGCTACTTCAGATGCTGCACAACCTGCTGATAGTATTGAATCAGGAATATCTTTTGGTCCGGAAGCTGCTCCAGCAACAAACACTCCATCAATACTCGTTAATGATGGACTTGTTAATTCGTCAATTTGCTTAACAAAATTAAATTCATCAAGCTCAAGTTGTGCGTCACTAAACATTTGAGGAATTTCCTTATTTGGGATTACTCCAACGGAAAGAACAACTAAATCATGTTTTGCTTCTTTAACAAATCCTTTTGCGACATCATCATATCTAAGGATGAGGTCCCCAGGTTTATCCGGATTTTCACGAATCGTTGCAACTTTTCCTTTCACAAAATTTACTCCCATCGACTTAGACTGCTGGAAGAACTCCTCATAACCTTTACCGAATGCTCTAATATCCATATAATAAATGGTAATATCAGCCATAGGTAAGGCTCCCATAAGAAGTTGGGCTTGTTTTATTGAATACATACAGCATATCTGAGAACAGATTGGATTATTTGAGCATTCAACACTGCATGTTGTGTTTTCAATTGCTGAATCCCTTGAGCCGGTACACAAAACATAAGCAATGTTATCGGGCACTTTTCCATCCCCGGGACGAAGCACATTATTAAATGGTCTTGTTGGCGCAATTAACCTATCCATTTGCATTGAATCAATAACATTTGGATACTTTTCATAACCATATTCCGGTTTGCCTTCTGGAGGAAATAACTTATAACCTGAGCTAACAATTACAGATTTTGCACTTATATTATGTACTATCTTCTTTTGTGAAAAATCAATTGCATCTGCCGGACAAATAGAAACACATTGGTGACACTCACGACAATTACTACAATCGAGGCATCTCTCTGCACTACGCATTGCTTCCTCTTTTGTAATAGTCAGTTCTACATCTTTAAAATCTAAAACTCTCTCTTTTACAGGTCTGAATTTCTCATTTATTTTTGAAACAAGTTTGATATTTGGTTTACTAAGTATCGAATCTTTATTAACTGCAGGAAGTTTATCGCCAGCTTGAAAATCATCGAGATTTAGACCTTTGAGATATTTATCAATAAAAAATGCAGCTTTTTTACCTTGCCCAGCAGCTTCGATAATTGTGGAAGCCCCTGTTACAGAATCTCCACCTGCAAAAATATAATCAACAGATGTTTGAAGCGTTTCATCATTAACTTTAATTGTCCCCCATTTACTTATTTCTATATCTTTATTAAACGAAAGGGTAGAGGGTTGCAAGCCAATTGCTTGAATTACATAATCAACATCTTCGACATATTCAGAACCTTCGATTGGCACAGGACGTTTTCTGCCACTCTCATCAGGTGCATCTAACCTCATTTTAATTAGCTGAACCTGTTTTAGTTTTCCATTTTCGCCAAAAAACCGAATTGGATTACGAAGCACTGTTATTTCAACACCTTCTTCAACAGCTTCGTCTATTTCGGGTTTAAAACAAGGCATTTCCTCACGACTACGACGATAAACAATGGTTACTTTTTCGGCTCCCATTCTCAAAGCTGTACGCGAAGCATCCATAGCAGTGTTTCCACCACCCACAACTACAACTTTCTTGCCTTTTAAATCAAGGCTATTTCCAATATTGGCTTCCTGTAGGAAATCCAAACAAGAAGCGACACCTTCTAATTTAGCCCCTTCTATATTTAGATTAGTTGTTTTATGTGTTCCTACAGAAACAAAAATACTATCGTAACCATCTTGTTTTAACTTAACAAGATGGTCAATCTTTGCATTAACTTCATATTCAACACCAAGTGCGAGAATATTTTTTATATCTCTTTGGACAACAGCTTTTGGCAGTCGATATTCAGGAAGCGTAAGACTAAGCATTCCACCTAATACAGGCGCTGCTTCGAAAATCTTCACGCTATGTCCTTTTAATGCAAGGTGATATGCAGCAGTGAGACCTGCAGGACCAGAACCGATTACTGCAATTTTCTTTTCAGATTTGTTTTTAATCTCCGTATGTTCAGGTTCAGAGTGCTTGTTATAATATTCTTCAGCAAAAAATCGCTTTATTCTACGAATGTCAACTGTTGAATCAACAGAACCACGAGTGCATTCATCTTGACAAGGTGCGTAACAAGCTCTTCCAAGACTACCAGGAATAGGAATATCCTCGAGGTGTAATTTCATTGCCTCATCAAATTGCCCGTTTCTCACTAGAGAAATATAACCATAAGGCTTTACATCTCCTGGACATTCGTTAATACAAGGAGCAGAAACATCTTGTCTATCAATTGTTGCGATTCTAGGATTTGCCAAACTGAACGGAATATATGCGACTTTTCGACCCGCCAGATTCGCATTATATTCATCTATCCTAATTTCAGGACATACGACTTCACATTCCTGACATCCCGTGCAAGCTGCAGGTATAATATATCTTGGGTTCTCTGTAACTTGCAGGTCAAAATCATCAATATTCTTAGAAATCCCATCAATTTCGCTATTTAGCAATAATGTAATATTGGGATGTCTTGCTGTTTCAGACATTTTTGGCGTTGTAATACAAGCAGCACAGTCAAGTGTTGGAAAAACCTTACTTAGTTGTATCATTTTCCCACCAATAGATAAGCCTTTTTCTACTAGCAACACTTCATGATTCATGTCTGCCAAACTAAGAGCAGCCTCTTGTCCGGCGATTCCGCCTCCAATCACTAAGGTGTCAAATATTTTATCTTTTTGTGACATATCAGATAATTAAGCTAAATAAATTTAAGATTGTTTGTTTCTTTCGGTTGTAACGTCACCTAATTCAAACAATATCTTACTAAAATTGTCCATATGGTTTGAAAATGGTTCAGCACAAACAGAACAAATAGCAGCCATTCGAATTCGTTTCGGGCTGATGTTTCGTTCTTTCATCATGCTTTGTGCTTCCTGAATAATATGATTGGTATGATCCGGACATTTTGGACTATATGAACACTCGTGCCCATCTGCAGCGATAAAAACTCCATCAAAGCCTTGATCATAAGCATGTAAAATCCACTTTGGTTTAATCCCTGATGAACATGGCATACTTATAACATATACAGCAGGTGAATAATGAATTTTTCTTAGTCCCGCCTGATCAATTCCAGGGTCTGATATTTTATCAGTCGAAAATACGAGTATTTTTGGTTTGAAAGTTTCTTTTTCCATTTTATGAGTTATTATAAAATCAGGTATGGGGCTCAAAAACATTTACATGTTAATGAAAAAAAAGTTGGGAATGCAAAATGCAAACCCGACTAACCCGAAAAATTCACCGCAAATAGTTATACCGATTGTGAATCAAAATTACCGATACAATTCATTTTATTTCTTGTATCAGATGTTAACATAATGTGCTGTTGATTAACCCGCATTATTCATGCGATTGTCTTTGTGCATCTACTGCGTTGCTAACTCATTGTAATACATTTGTATAACTGCAAAGTTAGACGCACTTCGGCACACTCAGCGTATCACCTTGTATCTACACAAAGGGAATCGCATGAATAATGCGGGTTAATGTTTTAACTTACTGCAGCCCATTTTTCTATTAACTCAAATTTGTGGTAATGCTTGCCATTATCTTTGTGCAGGTAAAACCCTTGAAATATAAAAATATGACTTCGGGTTTAGATGATTCAAATCTGCACAAAGGGAATGGCATGAATTTTACGGGTTAATTATTTATTCTGCTTTTTTCAGAAACAATCTTGTATAACTATCTTCTTCAAAAACTCCTAAGAATTCGTGCTCCATTTTTTCACACCATCTAGGAATATCGTGTTTTGTTCCTTCGTTAGATGATAAAACTTCCATAATTTCACCTTCTTCGACATCACCAATCGCTTTTTTTACGGCCAATAATGGTCCAGGACAAGCTGTTCCTCTTGCGTCAACTACTAAATCAACATTTAATGCATTTACTTCTTCTTGTGTCATGTTTTTAGTCTCCTATAATTAGTTAAATGAATAATTGTACTTTACTTTGCTCAGCATCAGCTAAGAATGTTGCTACTCCACAAATTTTCAAATGTGGATAATCAATAAATTCTTCTTTCTTCAATCCCATAAGATCCATTGACATTTCGCAAACATTAATTTGGATTCCTAATTCTCCAGCAGTTTTAAACATTTCTTCTAAAGAAGGAACATTTTTCTTTTTCATGATACCTTTAATCATTGAGCTACCCATTCCAGCCATGTGCATTTTTGACAGTTTTAGTTTTGTCGTTCCTTTTGGCAACATCATTCCAAACATTTTACCCATGAAATTTTTACCTTTAGCGCTTTTCTTTTTATCGCGTAAGGCTGCTGTTGCCCAAAACGTAAAAAAGAGTTTAACTTGTGTATCCATTGCCGCTGCGCCAACACTCATGATCATTGCTGCAATAATCTTATCAAGATCACCAGAAAAAACCACCATTGTAAGTTGGTCTTTTGTCCCTTTCTCAATCTTATTTACTTTCTTTTGTAAGTCAAGAAATTGCTTTTCAAATTCGTTTTCCATTTTTTCAACTATTAGTTTTAACAAAATTATGATTCATTTCGCATAAAGTCTCATATTTTGCTGTGAATCAACTCAACAAACTTTGTGATTTGCATCACAAAGTTTTGTATCTTTACTTTTTAATTTAAATATTATGGCTGAACATAAATGTGCCAATTGTAAAATAAAGTCGGTAGCAGAGCATTTTTTAACTAATGACGAGTTTAGTAAATTAGAAGCCAATAGTGCTGTTGTTAATTTTAAAAAAGGCGAAATTATTATTAAACAGGAAGCATTATCATTGAATGTAGTTTACCTCCGCAAGGGTTTGGTCAAAATTCATATGAAAGGTCCTGCAAAAGAAAAGATCCTTCGTTTAGTTAAAGCTCCTTCCTATTTAGGAATCCCAACAACATTAGGCAATAAGATTAACAATTACTCTGTTACAGCCTTAGAAGATACGTCGGTTTGTTTTATTGATGCTAACTTTTTCCAGATGCTCATTCATGGCAATGGTCAATTTGCTTATGAGATTATTGTTGAAATTTGCCAAAACGAACTTTTTGATCAGCAGCGAAACATCAATCAGGAGCAAAAGCAAATGTCAGGAAGCGTTGCAGAAACAATTTTATGTATGTCGGATAAGTTATTCAGTGATGATAATTTTGAATCTCCATTAAGCAGGGTTGAATTAGCAGATTTGGTTGGGACATCTCGAGAAAGCCTAAGCAGAGTTCTAAGTCAGTTCTGCAACGAAAAACTGATTAAAATTGAGGGGTGCCATTATGAAATTCTTGATAAGAACAAATTACATATGATTAGCAAAAACGGATAATATATAGGGGCCTTCTATTAATTCTTTGCACATCTTCAAACCATCTAAACCCTTGAAATATAAAAATATGACTTCGGGTTTAGATGGTTCAAATCTGCACAAAGGGAATGGCATGAATAATGCAGGTAAAAGAAATCATCCTAATCCTCTTAAAAGTTTCGCCACGCCTCCTTCATGATTCGCAGCAATACAATTAAACTGCTGCTTCAGCTCATCAGGAGCATTTCCTACGACAAATGAAGCACCGGCAAAGTGCAACATATCGAGATCATTATAATCATTTCCGACACAAATAATTTGTTGGTTTTTGACAGCAAATTTGTCTGCCAAAAATTGGATTCCGCTTGCTTTTGACACATGTTTCGGAAAAATTTCTATCCACAGACTATTATTATCAAGCGGGCTGGTGGTTCTTACCACATTAAGCTCAGGATATGCTGCTTTTAAATCGTTCAAATGGGTTAAGCCTACATCCACATCACCGACAATAATTAATAGCTGAGAAATTCCCAAAAAACTTGAATTTTCATCAAGCGGATGCGCAAAGGCTTTGTAAATGGAAATTCTACGCTCAAAATCGGGTGGCTGTTTATCTGATTTATGATAATAAAACATGTGATTATCCGGTACAGGATGATGCACCATAAAATTTAATTCTCGATGAACTAAATCTGCAATTAAATGCTTTGCTAAACCCATATCCAAATCGTTACGATGAATAATTTTTCGGGATTTCCAATGCATCACACCAACACCACTAGAAAACACCAAATAATCAATTGGAAGCTCAGGCTTCATCACCTCATCAGCAGAAAAAAGTGAACGCCCTGTTGCAACAACGCGAATTATTTGCTTTTTTCCCAGTTCATGCAACGCCTGTATTTCTGCATCTGCAACCTTTGAATTTGGCTGTGCAAGCGTTCCGTCATAATCTAAGGCAACAAGCTGTACTGTTTTTTTTATCATAAGTTGCATTAATCAAGAATTTGATAAGAACTGGATTGAACCGGACCGTCAAGTGTGTGTAAAACACGTTCGAGCATTATGCCTTCGCGCGGATCGTAATCATGACCAAAAGTTGCACGAACGCCAAGGCTGATAAAATTCACGGCACGATCTAAAGCAATCGGCAATGAGTCGCCTTGCATAATGGCAGCGGTTAAAACAGAAGTAAAAGCATCGCCGGTGCCGGGATAAGAAGCAGGCAAATAATCCACAGAGACTTTCCAAAATCGCTTCGTGCGTGCATGATACGCAATACTGGCAGCTTTTTTCCCGTTTTCTTCGGGTATTGAAGTTATGATAATGATTTTGGGTCCTTTTTCAGCCAATTTCAAACACCATTTCTTCACTTTTTCGATAGAAATTGTTTCAGGATACTCGGCTCCCAACAAGAATGCAGCCTCTGTAAGATTTGGAGTTATCATATCGGCTTTTTCGATTAAGCGTCTCATTTCCACCACCATTTCATCCGTAAAGGTTGTATATAACTTTCCGTTATCAGCCATTACGGGATCCACAACCACCAATTGATCATCTCGCTTAAAATCGTCAATAAAATCGCGAACAATGTCAATTTGATGCACCGAACCGAGGTATCCGCTGTAAATAGCATCAAAATCAATGTTCAGGCTTTTCCAATGGGCAATAAACTCAAGCATTTGATCATCCAAACTTAGAAATTTCACATTCGGATACTGCGTGTGTGATGACAAAACTGCTGTTGGCAAGGCACACACCTGAATTCCCATGGTTGAAAAAATGGGAAAAATACTTGATAAAGACACCCTTCCGATGCCGGAGAGGTCATGAATAGCAGCGATTCGTGGGACAGGTCTTTTCATAATTGCATGGTTTTACAATGCGAAACTAATAAAGTGAAATTGAAAAACGCAGAAATATTTGAAAAATTGCCGGCATTTTAAATTATGAAGCGAGCTTGATATTATGCTTTTGGCACAGAAATTTGCAAAAAAGGGCAAATTCAGCGCCAAAAGCTGATATCTATGTGCATATAATCCCCAATTTTGCGTTGCTTGGAGACGTCCGCCTTTTTTCCGCTATAATTGCGCCAGGAAGGAGGCGTATATCCCGTGTGCTGTAAAGCCGTATTGCTGGCTGAGCAGCGTGGCAGGAATCTGACCCCGCTGCGATGTATCAGCAAAGGCAGCACAGCGCACGGATAGCAGCCGCATACCGACCGCCGGCACTAACGTATAACGAAAAAAATATTCAACGGTGGTGGCGCCCAAAAAAATATTTTAGCAAATAAAAGCAAATACTACATTAATTTATATCTTAGTGGCAGATAAACCAATGCAAAAATTATGAAAAAAATTGCTTTAGGACTTGTTACCCTCTTTATGATTTCAGGACTCCATGGCTATACCCAGGACGATGATATTTCAGCTAAGGATACCGTAAAAGCAAACTGGAGTTTGGGATTATTGCCGGTAGTTTCGTACAATTCTGATTTGGGATTTCAGTACGGAATACTTACCAACGTGTATAATTACGGCGATCGCACGATTTATCCGAAATACTACCATTCAATTTACGCAGAAGTTTCCCGCTACACCAAAGGCTCAGGAATTTTTCGTTTATTTTATGATTCAGAATACCTGATTCCCGGAGTACGCCTGACTGCCGATTTATTGTTTATGCCAGAAAAAGCAGTGGATTTTTACGGATTTAACGGCTACAATGCCGTTTACAACCCCAACTACACCACCACGGGGCATGACGATTATAAATCGCGTATGTTTTACAAACACGAGCGTAATATTTTACGTTTCAAAGCCGATTTTCAGGGGCGTTTGTTACATGATAATCTAGGATGGTCAGTCGGATACAATTTCATGAAAGTTGATATTGCGTCTGTTGACATTGACAATTTGAATGAAGGGAAAGACAGCGTTGACATGCTGCCAAACACTCCCGGCTTGTATGACCAATACGTGGATTGGGGAATTATTGATGCCAATGAAGCCACCGGCGGTGTACATCATTCATTTAAAACCGGACTTGTTTTCGACACAAGAGACAACGAAGCCTGCCCTATGCGCGGAATGTGGACAGAAGCAGTGCTATTTAATTCCTTTTCGAAAGATTTTAATTTCGGAAAACTTGCCATCACGCATCGCCAATATTTCACATTGATTGAAAACGACCTAAGTTTTACCTACCGACTTGGATATCAAGGAATTGTTTGGGGCGATGCACCATTTTATATGTATCCCTACATGGTGTACAGCTACATGCCCTCCTCCACCGTTGACGGACTCGGCGGCGCAAAATCTGTCCGGGGCCTTATTCGTAACCGACTGGTTGCCGAATCAGTTGGATTTGCAAATATCGAATTGCGTTACAAATTTTGGCGTTTTAATTTCATCAATCAGGATTGGTACATGGCATTTAGTCCCTTTACGGATATCGGGCGTAGTTTGACATTGATTGATATTGATAAATCCAATATCCCCGCTGAAATTAACCAAGCGAATTATTTTAGTGATGATGAAGATTTCTATATTACCTACGGAGCCGGTTTACATATTGCCATGAACGAAAACTTTGTCATCGCTGCAGACGTTGGATTTCCGGTGAAAGCTGCCGATGGTGGAATGGGATTATATATTGGGATGAACTGGTTGTTTTAAATCAACAAATTTGTATTAAAACCGCAAACAGACTGTTAGAGAAATCTTAATACCGACTATAACTCAAATGAATTCGCTATATTTGTTACCAAATTAGAAATAAAAACATTATGAAACATTTATCATTTTTCACAGTATTAGCTGCTTTGCTCCTTTTCGTGATGCCTGTAAAAGCACAAGAAGAAAAGACAGAAGACGACAAAGCCTATCAATTTGAAATCATTAACGATATCCCAACCACTCCGGTAAAATATCAGTATCGTGCCGGAACCTGCTGGAGTTATTCAGGACTTGCCTTGCTGGAAACTGAATTAATTCGCACAGGGAAAGGCGAATATGATTTGGCTGAATTATTTGTCGTGCGTAAAGCATATGAAGATAAGGCAGACAAATACGTTCGCATGCACGGAAAAACAAATTTCGGCGGCGGCGGAGCATTTTACGATGTATTTTACATTTACAAGCATTTCGGCATGATGACTGAAGAGGCATACAAAGGGCTGAATTACGGCACTGACAATCATGTTCACGGCGAACTTGACAATGTGCTGAGCGCATTTGTTGATGCTGTCATTGAAAACAAAAACAAAGAAGTATCAACCGCATGGAAACGCGCATACGCTACGATTTTAGATGCTTATCTCGGCGAAGTGCCTGAAAATTTTGAAGTCAATGGAAAAACCGTAACTCCGAAATCATTCGCAGACGATTTGGGATTAGATATGGATGACTACATCAACATGACATCATACACCCATCACCCGTTTTATGAGCAATTTGCTTTAGAAATTCAAGATAACTGGCAATGGGCAAAATCATGGAATCTTCCGATTGAGGAAGTAATGCAAATTGTTGACAATGCAATTGAAAACGGATATTCTGTTGCCTGGGGTGCTGATGTCAGCGAAAAAGGCTTTAGCTGGACAAACGGAGTTGCCATTGTTCCTGAAACCGAAAAACCAAATCTTGACGGTTTAGAACAAGCAAAATGGGAAACAATGAGCAGCAGTGAGAAAGCAAAGTTGCTCTATAGTTTCGATAAAATTGTGCCTGAAAAAACCATTACACAGGAAATGCGTCAAGAAGCATTTGACAACTACACAACCACTGATGACCATGGTATGTTACTGACAGGAAAAGCAAAAGACCAAAAAGGAAACATTTATTACAAGGTGAAAAATTCATGGGATACGAACAATATTTATGATGGATATTTTTATGCATCAGAAGCGTTTTTGAAATATAAAACCATGAATGTTGTTGTTCATAAAGATGCGATTCCAAAAGCGATTAAAAAGAAAATGGGAATAAAATAATTCAATCTACATATCATAAGACGGATAGCCTTTCATTATTGCTTGAAATTATCGAATTGTATTTTTTCTGACAATGCAACTAATTTCTTTGGCATTTCATCTCATTATTGTTATTTATTATTTTAGATGATTAATTAATCTTTTTATGAAAAACACTTTATTTATTAGTTTTCTAGTGTTCTTACTAACACTCACTTACGATCTCGATGCGCAACAAGCAAAACCAAAAATCTTTCAAGGAAAAGAAGCCCATCAAATTGCACCTGGTGCAGAATTGGTTCGGGTAAAATCCTTCTCCGAGGTTCCTAACTACATCCGCTTTGCGCAAGAAAAAGCCATTCGAGAAGAAAAAGCATTTCCTTATCTCAAACAATTCATTCAATCAGCAGCGGTTGGTTTTGAGTTTTTAAACTCCAGCCGAGATAAACTGGGTTACGAACACAAACGCTATACACAAAGTATTAACGGTATTCCGTTAGAATACTCTGCCTACTTATTGCATCTAAAAAGTGGAAAAGTTCACTCAATGAATGGAAATATCCCTTCTCATCCTCAAATTTCAGGACAATTTTCCATTTCGGAATCGCAAGCATTAGATTACGCAAAAAATTCTACGGAAAATGCAGTTTGGATTTTTGATAAAGATGCAAATCATCCTTACCGGGAAAATTATCCGATACCAAGTGCAGAAAAAGTGTATTTCCCATTAGATGGAAATCTTTACGGAAATTATTTTCGTGCAGCTTATAAATTTGACATGTTTTCAATTCAGCCATACGAGCGTAATTGGGTGTATGTAGATGCAGAAACCGGAGAAATTCTTCATAAAAGCACACGCATTCACAGTGCAGATGAGCAAGGAACTGCTATTACCGGATATTCAGGCGAACAATTCATCACAACAGATTCATACAATGGAAGCTACCGTTTACGGGAAACCGGTCGAGGCAACGGAATCGCTACTTACAACTGCCAAATGACCAATGATTATGGCTCTGCAGTTGATTTTACAAATTCAGACAACTATTGGGATAATGAAAATGCTGACTTAGACCAATACGCTACCGACGCTCATTTTGCCACCGAAAAAACTTATGACTATTATAACATAGTTCATAACAGAAATTCTATTGACGGAAACGGGCATGCATTAAACTCCTATGTGCATTATAATTTGACATTGGACGATTATCCGAACAACATGAATGCCTTTTGGAACGGAAGCGTCATGACATACGGCGACGGTGATATTTCAAACGGTATTACCCCTTTAACCACTGTCGATATTACCGCACATGAAATCACACATGGCTTAACCAGTTACACCTGTAATCTGGTGTATCAATACGAATCCGGTGCCTTGAACGAGGCGTTTAGTGATATTTTCGGAACCTGCGTGGAATTTTATGCCGTTCCTGAAAATGCAGATTGGGATATTGGTGAAGATATCGGTACAATTTTTCGGTCAATGGACAATCCTAACGCATACAACAAACCAGACACTTATCTTGGAAATTATTGGCATACAGACGCTTCAGACAATGGCGGAGTACATACCAACATGTCGGTTTTATCCTACTGGTTTTATTTATTATCAGAAGGCGACAGTGGAACAAACGATAATGGTAACAGCTATAACATCACCGGACTTGGAATGGAAGATGCGGCAGACATTGTATTTAGAATGCAAACCATTTATTTAACGAATACATCGGAATTTATTGATGCCAGATTTTACGGCATTCAGGCAGGAATTGATTTTCACGGTGCATGTACCCTTGAGGTTGAAGTCATTACAGATGCATTTTATGCCGTGGGATCAGGTGGCGAATATGTGAATGAGGTACTCGCCGATTTTGATGCAAATTACACAGAAAACTGTGCGGCTCCTTTCACTGTGAATTTCCAGAATTACAGCATTAACGGCAGCAATTTTGAGTGGGATTTTGGCGATGGAAACACATCAACCGTAGTAAATCCAACGCACACATACACTAGTTTGGGCGATTTTACTGTGAGCCTATATGCTGATGGAGGAACATGCGGCAATAATAGCATTTCAAAAACGGATTTTGTTTCGATTGACCCTAATAATCCCTGCATGATTTTCATGCCAACAAATGGTAGCATTACTTCAAATGAATGTGTTGGCACATTGTATGATGACGGCGGACCTGACAATCCGTATTCTAATGACTGCGATGCCACTTTTACGATTGAACCTGCGGGAGCATCACAAATCACTTTGTCGATCAATGAATTTGACATTGAACCCGGCTCAGGCTCCACTTGCGATTATGATTATATTGCATTTTATGATGGCCCTGATGCAAGCTATCCTTTGATTAACGACACCTATTACTGTAACACAATCGGAAATCCAGAGACAATTACCTCGTCAGGTGGAAGCATTACCATCGCATTCTTTTCAGATGCTGCATTAAGCATGAACGGATTTGAAATCGACTGGATTTGCATGCAGGAAAATGCACCTCCAATTGCCGAATTTTCAAATACAAATTCAATTTCTTGTAATGGACGAATTCAATTTACAGATGAAAGTCTGAATCTGCCAACAGGCTGGGCATGGGATTTTGGCGATGGAAACAGCAGCACAGAAACAAATCCCTCGCATGTTTATCATGAATCTGGCAACTATAACGTACAGCTCACGGTCAGCAATAATTTTGGTGAAAATTTCATTAGCAAAACGATTACCGTTAATTTGGGAGATGCCCCTCAAACTGAGGATCAACTGATTTGTATTGACTCCACATTTACCTTAACCGCCGAATCTGACAGTGATGATATAAACTGGTATTCAGATGAAACCTGCACCGATTTAGTACACAGCGGCGCGAGCTGGGAGCATGAACCAATTCAGGAAGCGACAAGTTATTATCTACGAGAAATTTTGTCTGGACCAATTTACAGTACAGGAGCAACAAATAATACTGCCGGTGGCGGATATTTTGGAAATCCAGACTTTGTTCATTACCTAATTTTTGATGCATCTCAAGAATTTGAGATATTATCGGTCGAAGTAAGTGCTGACGGAGACGGTGTTCGGAGTATTGCAGTGCGCGATCAATTCCAAAACATCATTGAATCAGTGGATGTTTATATCCCCGATGGCATCTCCCGTGTTGATTTGAATTTGCAAGTTCCGATTGGAAATAATTTGCAGCTTGTCGGATTGGGGGCACCAAATTTATTCAGAACCAGCGATAACGCCTATCTGAATTATCCTTATAGCATCGAAAATATTGTAAGCATCAACCAAAGCAGTGCAAGTGAATATCCGCTTACGTATTATTATTATTTCTACGATTGGGAGATTCAGACCGCAGAATGTGAAAGTGAAACTGCTGTCATAAACATTGATGCGGAAGCCTGCACAGTAGGTGCAAATGAAATTCTTTTATCAGATATTAAGATATTTCCAAATCCTGCTGATAAAAACATCCATATCACCGGTTTCCCGGAAACACAAGCCCCAATTCAGATTGAGCTTCACGATATTGGTGGAAAAATCGTAAAACAAACAGAATTAATAAGTGAAACTATAGATATTTCAGGTTTGCCCGCAGGCATGTATGTGATAAAAATTCAAATTGAAAATGAAGTTTTACATAAGAAATTAATGATAAAATAGCACTCTTATTTCTCTGGCTTGCTAAACAAATAATCGAACCTGAGATTTACACCAAATGCATAAGGTAAATAAATGTCATTATGTAGAAGACTACCTCTTGAGTAATTGTGAAGGTAAGAAAACAAGAATAAACCTCCTGATAAATTGATGTTTTCAGTGATAGAACGTTTTGCTTCAAGAGCAAGTGTTAAATTGAAGTTTATTTGGTCGTAATTACCATATTCATCTTCACTCCAATCATTTATTACAGCTACGTTATCAGTATTGTCAGATGGCCATTGCTCTAAATATTGTTTTGCAAGAAAAATGTTA
>CAYOUD010000023.1:0-24425 GCA_964407055.1 uncultured Bacteroidales bacterium
TTATTTGTTTTTCGATTTGAGCTTGCTTTCAAACAGGCATATACAAAAAAACCATGTGGACGCGACAGCAGACCGGGGTTTATCCCGCATAATTCACCGCTTTTTATAAAAACACAAAAAAGCAACTAATTATTAGTCATTACATTGTTTGTCCAACTATTACATTTCTACTTTTCTCAATTTGTAAAGTGTTAACAACCATGAGGTAAATAATCGGTTCTTACTTGTTCTTATGCGTGAAAAAATAGTCGGGATGATGGGACATTTGCTTGGCTATTATTGCAATAATGCATTTATCACCGAATCTGTGTTTGTTGCATCAATATAAACGGACTCTATTCCCCCTGAATTGCTTTTATGAAACAGGTAACTCCCAAATGGATAAAAATATTTCTTAACCAGTCCTTCATTTGTATTAAACACATTTTCATAATCATTTTCTGAAAATAAGGAAGAATTCTGACTGCTCACAATGACAAAATTATTTGTATTGGAAATGAAAGTATCCAGAGAATGAGCCATTTTCTTATTGCAAGTGAGGCAGCCTTTGTCACTCAATAATAATACTTTGTCGTAATCTTTCAAACTGATGTTATATTCCTCTGACATGTGCTTTTCCAATGCTTCGTAACCATCATTAGGCATTTCTTTACAACTAATCAGAGATGCAAAAAGCAGTAAAGCCAGCAATATCTTTTTCATAAGCATCATTTTCTATCATTATCGTATCATCTGCAATAATTAAAACCGATGGATTTAATGATCCATTGTATTCTTGTTCTGCAACAAGTTTATTATTCTTATAAACCAACCAATTCCACTTCCTATTTTTTCCCCACTGATTTGTGTTTTCTTTAGAAACAGCATGCGTAATAAAAACATAATAATCTTCATTGTTGAAATTACGCTCAATATCTGAGATGCCGGAGCCATACAATATCCTCTCAGAGCAAGCTTTGGAAAACTCCGAAGGATTTTTCAATAAATCAAATGGTGCAAGCTCCAAAGAAATGGATTTCATTTTTGACTTTATCTTATAGACGTTTAATTTCGCAGTATGTTTGTTGTAAAAGAATATTGAATCAGAATATGGACTAAAAATGCAAAGGGAATCTCCAAAGTCTTCAATACCAAGCAAATAATTCCCATAACCCTTGTTTTTGAAAATGTGTTTTTTTGTAAACCCGCACAGAAGGGTGTCAATCTGCAATTTGCCATTACTGATTTCAATTTTGGCAATGCAATCATCACTTAAGTGCTGGGTTAACATTTCAGAATAAGCCTGAATGTCATCTTCCCCATTAAACCTAACTGTATTTTTGTTTTTTATGATGCAATTTGCGTAATAAGTGTTTGTAGTGGAGTTCTTTTTGTCTGTCATAGCAGGGAAGAACCGGGCATTTCTGATGTTTTGTGGATATGAAGTAAATGCAGCATTGATGAGATTCAGGACAACTAAAGAGTCACGGGAACTTGTGAAAATCATGTTTTTTCCCGCAAACCCTAAAAACTGAACATTGGAAGGCAATGACAGTGATTGGGTTTTTTCCATGTCTGAAAATTTGTACTCAATGCTGTCTTTACTGATGTAGTAAGAAACAAACAAAGTTTTTTCAGATGGGTTGTTTATTTGTTGAAGAGATGCAAACTGATTGAATTTTGAAAAGGTTTCTTCACCAACTTCTTAGAATTTATATGATTCTGGATTATTGCATGCATGCAATAATACCAACAGGAATGCAAAGACTCCTGTTGGTGATATTAATACGTTTTTTAACATTTTAAATTTTTTAGTTAATACTCTGTCTATGGTATGGATCCGATACCAGAAACAAAACTACCCCCCCTAAAAACATATGCAAATAATAAAACATGTTATGCAGCATAAAAGCAAAATATAACTTGATTTGACGATATAAAACTAATAAAACAAAAGGGTTTTTTCAAATTTTCTTTGTTATGATTTATGACATGCAAAAAAATAAAGAATATACGACATTCGGTATCGCTGGTGGCGTCCATTTTATCAAAGGTTCCGGTAAAAAACGGGATGAAATACAGATGCGCAAGCATC
Organism: uncultured Bacteroidales bacterium; assembly: GCA_964407055.1. GTDB lineage: Bacteria > Bacteroidota > Bacteroidia > Bacteroidales > ML635J-15 > JAQIBY01. The sequence goes on from CAYOUD010000023.1 coordinate 2,075, forward strand.
AAATGAAATCCCGGGGTGCAAATATGGAATAAGAAAGGGCTTTTGGCGGGATATTTGACGCGCTAGCACTCAAATATCGTGACAAAAGAATAATTATCCCTCTCAAATTCCTTGATACTGCTGGTCTTAACTTTTGTTTAACAAGATGATTTGCGTGGTGCTGTAACTTTTTTGAAGGACTAAGCGTCACACGAATGCAAACCAAAAATAAAGACAATGAAAACTCAAACGCTAATGATTCCACTCGCACTCTTGATGCTAATGCTTTTAAAAAGTATGGGTTTTGGAATGGTACCACCAAAAGAATTAATATTATCATCAATGCCTAATATTGAGCAGATAGAGGCTTTAGTGTCGCAAAGTCCGAATTATCCAATTCTCAGCACAAAAGATTATCAATATGAGCAATCGGTTCAATCACTTGTCAACGAAGATGTAATTGAATTTTATTATAACAACGAGGCAATTTTTAGCATGCATGTTGATGAAAACGGGGATTGTATTCAAAGCTACAAAACTGACGACGTAAAAATTGTGGACGACGATAATAATAATTCCAATTTGCTGGAAAACTTCAGACAAGTAAGTAAATCATTTTTTTTGCAGTCATTTGATCGATTAAGGAATCAATCAAACTCAACAGAAAATCAAGACACAGAACCCAAACAGTCTGACAAAAAATATTTCATGTCAGATTACAGATAAGAAACAAAGTATTAACAGAAAAAATATAAAACTATGAAACGTATTAAATTTTTATTCCCGATTTTAAGTATGGCAGCCATACTTATAGCAAGTACAAGTTTTGCAAACACGAATCCAGAAACAGACAGCTTGAAAGTTGTTGTTAACGGCGAAGTGCAAGCCGTTGTTGACATGAGTGACTTAGATGCTCTGGAAAATCTGGACATCAATATTGACAGCATTATGATGGAGGTAGAAAATGCATTGAAAGCTGTTGATGAGGATATGCAGGATATTGAAATCATCGAAAAAGCCGGGAAAAAGACAATCATTATTAAAAGTGCAGATGGTGAAATCATTCAAACAGTTGAACTCAACAAGGAACCGGGGACAGCCCAAGACAATAAAAATAGTTTTGAAGTGAATTTTGAAGCTGATAAAAAAGAGAAAAACCTTCATTCATATATGTCTGTTGAGATAGGTGCGAACAATTATCTTGAAAACAATGAATTTAAGTTTCCTGAGGGAAATAGCAATTATATTGTCAAACCATTCGGATCATGGAGTTTTTCTATCGGATCCGGTATGCGCGCTTATGCAACCAATTGGTTAAGTTTTGATTTCGGTGCCGATTTGTTGTGGTACAATTTTAAAATGGAAGACAAAACGGTTGAGATTACTGAAGGAGCAGCCCCAAGCCAAATACAGTTCACTCCTAATGCATTTTATGATACTGGTGATAATGATGCCATTCGTTCAAAACTTCGAGTGGGATATGTGAACTTTAATTTAGTGCCTGTATTTCATATTGGAAATAAAACCGGCGGATTCAATAAACGTACTTTCCGTATCGGTGCGGGAGCTTATGCAGGATATCGTATCGAAAGCATCACAAAATTAGTGTATGAAGATGACGGAAATAAAGTGAAAGCAAAAGTTTCTGACAATTTTTATCTGAATAATTTCAGATATGGTGTAAAAGCTATCATCGGAATCAAAGAAGTAAACCTGTTTATGAATTATGATTTGAACAGTTTGTTTGAAGATAACAAAGGACCAGATAGAAAAACTCTCAACGCCTTTGCTTTTGGTTTGAATATCACAATCTAACACACGCACACATATATATTTAACCCTTAACCCAAATCACCGCCAGGTGGAGTCGCTTCGAATAGGAGCGGCTTTTCTTTTTTAATCATGAAGTGATTTTTGTTTTATTATCTTTGTTAAAACGTGAAATATGAAAATCAGAAACCTTTTTGTTCTATTTATATTTGTATTCCTCGCTTTCGGAAGCTATGCCCACAAAAAAGCATCATGGAATATCATTGTTGATACCGACGGTGCTGCGGACGATTTCCGTATGCTGCAAATTATTTTGGCATCGCCTGATTTTAATCTTAATGCTGTATGCACTTCTGATGGTATGCTTTCTCCTGAACAATCAGCAGCTAAGATCAAAGGAATGTTGAAGTTTTATCATCATGATGGTATTCCGGTGGCTGCAGGAGTATCACTTGGAGAAGATTTTTCCCATCGTGAGTTTGCCAATTCCCTGAAATGGCCTGGCGAATCATCTGCCGAATTTTCTCGCAATGCGGTTGAGCTCATGTTGGAAAGTTTGAATATGCACTCGCGTAAAAACATCATCATTGCATCCGGGCCACTGACAAATATTGCAGCACTCTTTAGAGCTTATCCAGAAGTTGTCCACAACGTTGAACGCGTGCTTTGGTATCATAACCCGGAAAAACCCGGAATGAATTATCTTCGAGATAAAAAATCGGCAGAATATGTAATGAAAGTGTTTTTAGGATTAGATTTTATTCATATCGGAAGCCAGGAAATATTTTTAGATGAGGATTTCTTTTCCTTTTTGAAAAGTATTGATAATACGTATGTCAATTCCTTGTCGGATTTTTTATTTCAGCAGCCTTTGGTAAATCACGAGTATCTTAGAAAGTATCCGGTATGGGATGAGTGTTTGCCAATGTATTTACTTTTTCCTGAGATATTTGAAGAAAGCAATAATGGATTTACGCCCAACCCGTCTGATTTATTGATGAATATGTTGGCTGTGCTTCATGTTAATAGACCAATTGAAGGCGTTGTCTGGCAAAAGAATTCGACAGAAAAATCATATCTCAGAGATGATGTTTACACCATTACCGACAGCCTGATTCAGAAATTTGGATACAATGAATTTCAGGTTTTAGCGATGACCAGCGAATTTCATGGACATCTCGGGCTGTATTCCATTATGGGAGCAAAAATGGGATTACGTGCCATGCAGTATTTCGCCATAGGTCTGGATGAATTGAAAGTTTGGTCTTATGCAGGGAAAAAACCACCGCTCAGTTGTATGCATGACGGGTTGCAATTCAGTACCGGCGCATCCCTCGGATTTGGAACTATATATGTAGTTGATGATGTCGAATTTTCACCAAAAGCAAAATTTGCCTACGGAAATCGTCAAATAGAAATTGAACTAAAACCGGGTATGCAAGTACAGTTTAAAAATGATATTACTAAAACCATTGAAAAATATGGCTTGTTAACCGATGCCTATTGGGATGAAATTCGTCGCATCGGGCTTAATTACTGGCTTCGTTTAGATAAAAATGAGATTTTTACGATTCGGGTTATTGAATAATTGTTTTGACATCAAATGAGTTTTTCGGCGCTAAATTTTCAAACTTGCAAAAAAATGCAATCATACTGTAACTTTTTGACATGTACTTCCGTCACACTATCAGATTATGACAGCTAAGGAATATAATCAATGTGTGGACGAGTTCTCGGACAATGTATATCGCTTCATTGTGAGCAATATACGCGATGAAGACATGGCACACGATATTGTTCAGGACGCTTACGAACGACTTTGGAAAAATCATGAAAAAGTTGATGCTAAAAAAGTCCGTTCATACTTGTTTACCACTGCGCATAATCGAATGATTGACATGATACGAAAAACAAAATATGAGCAAAAAGTGGACGAAGTACCTGAAATGAGTGCTTCATATCATGACGATCAATACTCAGATTTACAGGAAATATTAAAAGAAGCATTGCAAAATCTTAGTGAAATTCAGCGTTCTGTTATTTTGTTGAGGGATTATGAAAATTATTCATACAAAGAAATTTCTGAAATGACCGATTTAACGGAATCACAAGTGAAAGTTTATATTTTCAGAGCAAGACAAAGTTTGAAAACTTATATTGGAAGTGTTGAGGCAGTAATATGATAATGATTGATAAATATAATTATGAAGCATTTCTTCTGGATTTTATGGAAGGGAATCTGAGTGCCGGACAAGCTAAGGCACTCCAGGATTTTCTTGAGAAACATCCGGAAATTGATGCCGATATTTTTACTTTGGATGATGTAAAGCTCAGTCCGGATGCATCCCAATTTGATGGGAAAATCCGTTTGAAACGGGATGAACGCATTCCTGAATTATCAAAACAAGATGCCTTATTAATCGGTTTAATTGAAAATAATTTGTCAGCGGAAGAAAAACAAACAGCTGAAAATTTAATTCAATCGGATGCCGGTGCAGCAAAATCTTTTGCACAATATCAAAAAACTAAATTGCAAGCTGATACCGATTTGGTGTTTCCCGGAAAAGATAAATTGAAGAAAAAAGCACCAGTATTTCTTCTTTCGATAAGACAATATGGCGCTATTGCTGCGGTTTTTATCGGGCTTTTAGTGACTGTGTTTTTGAATTTGAATCCCATTAACAATCAATATCAATCGGGAAATTATGTTGCACAGGATGATTATATTTCATTTAACGATGATGCGACAACAAAACCCGAAACACTGATTGCAGAATCAAAAATGATGAATAAGAACCACTTGGCGCAAGCCGATAATATTGACAGCCAGCCCGATTTAACTCAATCAGCATCGTCAGCAGAGCGATTATCTCCGGAAGATTATCTCCATATACAACATATTCCTAAGTTATCTCCCGAGAAAGTTAGAATTAAACAACTGCAACCAGTAACTCAATTGGCTTACAATCCAAAAATTGAAAAATCTTTTGATTGGAAAAACATGGACATCACATATGTGCGTGAACTACCTCAAAATCAAGAGAATCTTAAATTCCCAAAATCCATCGAGGAGTTTGATGAAACAATGGCCCGTTTGGATAAAAAATTCAACCCCATTGTTAAGTTACGAGAAGCGAAAGAAGAGGTTCTATCTTCAAATGTAGAGGATTTATTTAGACGGAGAAGATAATTATCACTTTTCCTTAATACTCATTGATGCTTTGCTTCAAGTTCTTCCAGTTCTACTTTTAATTTTTTGGTCAGACCTGTTTTAATTAAATCGTAAGAATGATTAATGAGCTCGATTAGTATTTTATCACTCATGCTGCCATCCACTGTGATGGTATTCCAGTGCGTTTTGTTCATGTGGTAGCCAGGCTGTACCGCTGGATAGCTTTCTCTTAGTTCAATGGCGCCTTCGGGATCACATTTCAACGCAATTGAAAAATCATCTTCTGTATCCGTTAGTACAAACATTTTACCCATGAGTTTGAAAACCAAAGTTGTCTCATCGAAGGGAAATCCTTCGGTAACACCGGGTTTTGAAAGACAGTATAATCTAAAATCTTCAATATTCATAAAATTAAATTTAAAGCCACAAAATATGATTAGATTTTTTGCTTTAATAATTTTTCCAGCGCAAACATTTCATCACGCTTACGGGCAGCTTCAATAAAATCAAATTTTTTTGCAGCAGATTCCATCTCTTTTTTTACTTTATTGATGCTCTGCAAAATGGCTTCTTTGTTCATGAATTTCACAACCGGATCGGCAGCAATATCGAATTCACGCTCACTTGGATCTTGATAAATTGTGCTCGGTTTGTGATGCTCTCCCATCATGGATTTATTGGGCTTTACAATTTGTTGCGGACTGAGATTATGTGCTTCATTGTAAGCAATTTGTTTTGCTCGTCGGCGAATTGTTTCATCGATTGTGCGCTGCATGGATTTGGTAATTTTGTCGGCGTACATAATAACCAGACCGTTGATATTTCTTGCAGCACGCCCTGCTGTCTGTGTCAGACTTCGTTCTGATCGTAAGAATCCTTCTTTATCGGCATCAATAATTGCAACCAGACTTACTTCCGGCAAATCTAAGCCTTCACGCAGCAGGTTAACGCCCACAAGCACGTCAATTTCTCCGCCACGTAATTGCTCCAGAATTTCAATGCGCTCCATTGTAACCACATCAGAATGGATGTAACGGGTTTTAACCTGTGTTCTGACAAGATATTTTGTTAGTTCCTCTGCCATGCGTTTTGTCAGCGTAGTGACAAGCACTCGTTCTTTGCGAGTAATACGTTCACGGATTTCGTTCAGTAAATCATCAATTTGTCCATTTGATGAACGAATTTCAATTGGGGGATCTAAAATCCCGGTTGGCCGAATAACCTGTTCAACCACAATTCCTTCCGAATGTTCTAATTCATAATCTGCCGGGGTTGCCGAAACATGAACAAGTTGATTTGCCAGCCCTTCAAATTCTTCAAATCTCAAGGGGCGATTGTCCATTGCAGCAGGCAACCGAAACCCGTATTTTACAAGATTTTCTTTTCTGGAACGATCCCCGCCGAACATTGCACGAATTTGTGGAATGGTGACGTGGCTTTCATCAACGATGGTGATGAAATCTTCAGGAAAATAATCGATTAGGCAAAATGGTCGGGAGCCGGATTTCCTGCCGTCAAAATATCTCGAATAATTTTCAATTCCCGGACAATGTCCCAATTCTTTCATCATTTCCAAATCATAAGTTACTCTTTCCTCAAGACGTTTTGCTTCGAGTGGTTTTCCCTGATCTTTAAAGAATTGAACTTGCGTATGCATGTCATGTTGAATACTTTCTATTGCCTGATTTCGGCGATGCTGTGTGGTTACGAAAATATTTGCTGGATAAATGATACCCTGATCCATGCTTTCCATCAGGGTTCCGTTAATTGGATCGAAAGTGCGGATTTCTTCAATTTCGTCATCCCAGAAAACAACGCGTAGGGCAGTGTCTTGATATGCGAGATAAATATCAACGGTATCTCCTTTTACGCGGAAACTACCTCGTTTAAAATCAATTTCAGAACGAAAATACAGGGAGTCAACGAGTAAACGCAGAAATTGGTTCCTGTCAATAATTTGTCCGACCTTTATTTTTATGGTGTTGGAATGAAAATCTTCGGGGTTTCCAATCCCGTAAATACATGAAACAGAACTTACTACAATCACATCGCGGCGACCTGATAAAAGTGCGGATGTTGTACTAAGCCTGAGTTTTTCAATTTCATCGTTTATGGATAAATCTTTTTCGATGTAAGTGTCGGTAACGGGCAAATATGCTTCCGGTTGGTAGTAATCGTAATATGAAACAAAATACTCAACGGCATTCTCTGGAAAAAACTGTTTAAATTCGCTGTATAACTGAGCTGCAAGTGTTTTGTTATGGCTCATCACCAAAACCGGACGATTGATTTTTTCAATCATGTTGGCAATAGTAAATGTTTTACCAGATCCGGTAACCCCTAGCAAGGTTTGGTGTCGGCGACCTGATTTCATGCCTTCGGTTAACTGATGGATTGCCTCAGGTTGATCGCCGGTGGGTTTATAATCCGATACCAGTTTAAAAAATTTCATCGAGACAAAGTTAAAAAATTTAAACTCAGGTATTCATTCAAAATGGAGGAAATCAAATTCAGAAAACTTATGTTGTCGAAAATTTCAGGTCAGATTAAACCGATTTCACTTTACTCATTCCAAGTGCTTTAATCATCCATCTCGGCAATGGTTTTTCGGGGTTTCGATTTTTTAGATTGATATACCAGCCCCACTTTTTCATGACCGGCACTTTATGTGTTTCCACGAATTCAATCAATGTCCCTTCTGGAGCTTGTATATATGAGAAATGTCCTGCAGCTTCTCCCATATCAAAACTGTCTGCGCTATCTACGGTAAATGGAAATCCTGCTTTTTTACATTCTTCACGTAAATCATCCATCCCCTGAATATCAAAACACAGATGAATGAAACCAGGGTCGCCCCACATGCGGTCTTCAAAAATATCTTTAGGTTTTCTGGATTTCACTTCGACAAGTTCAATTTGCGTTGGACCAAGCAATGGTGAAAAGGCGCCTTTTCTTGGCTTACTATGTTTTAACAAAACACGACGCATTTCTTCTTTTCCGCCGGGAATATCTTTTATGTCATCAAAGCGTCCGGTACGATCGTAAACGATTTCATCGTATTTGAGGATGTCGTGATATAATCCGATTGATTCTTCAATGCTTTTTACTCCAATGACTGCACCATAAATGCCCCCATTCGGGTTTTTATCCTGAAACACATTGTCTTCCTGAACAAATTCAAAACAATTTTCATATAAATCTTTAACAAAGAAATGTTTTTTACCACCGGGATTATGGCAAATTTCCGAAATCACATTGAGTCCTTTTGATTTAAAGGAATTATAAATTGCATCCACATCTTTGCATTTCAGCATTGCAACGGAAATACCAAGGTCTCCGAATAAAATGGGTTCTTTTGGCATGAGTGGTTTTCTGCCGGTATGTTGCCAAACTTCGAAACCACCGCCACCGTTCATGTTGATTGTCAAACAAGCTTTTCGTTCGCGAGGTTCGCCTTGGGTATATGGCAGCATTAATTCTGCAACAGCTTTCTCTTCAAAAACCCGAATATTCATATTGAAGTTTTGAATATACCAGTTCCATCCTTCTTTAAGGTCTGGTACTCCAACGCCAATCTGTTGTATTCCACTAATGATTTTCGCCATAATTATTTGGGATTTACTTTGTTTGCGATTTTATAAAAAACGAATGGTAAATATTTTTTAAAATATACCATGAGAATTTCTTTGTTCCCTATGAGCACATCTTTTTTGCCCTTCTCAATTGCTTTGCGCATTTTTTTTGCACATTTTTCTGCTGACATACCTTCTGCCTGTCCCGGGTCCATTTCTCCATGTGCTTTTCCTTCAGCTGTAAGTGCTGAAAGTGAAATTGGCGTATTAATCCTTCCGGGACAAATGATGCTAACGCTTAAATTGTCTTTCCAGTGTTCTAATCGGAGCGATTCGTAAAAACCATGCAACGCAAATTTTGATGCAGCATAAGCGGATCGTAAATGATATCCAAACCGACCGGAGATACTTGATGTTACACCAATTTTAGGCTGCTTTGATTTAAGCATTAGTGGTAAAATCTGTTTCGTCAGGTTGATATGTCCGAAATAATTAATTTCCATAATTTTCCGATCTACTTCGAGCTTGGTTTCTATCGCTTTATCTCGTTGTGAAACACCTCCGAGGAGTAATAAGCGATCAATCTGTTCGTATTTTATTAAAACAGCTTTTGCAGCTTCATTGACTTGGTTTTCTTGTGATAGATCGAACTTCAGGATGTCTGTATTTGCTCCTGCTTGCCTGCAAAGTGCAGCAGTGTGCTCCAACTTTTCCATATCCCTATCGCAGAGAATCAAATGGGTTTCAGGGTTTGCATATTCCAAAGACAAAGTATGTCCGATTCCCCCGCCTGCACCAGTTATAAGAATTGTCAAGCTCATAATTTTACGCTAAGAAACTCCAAAGCTAAGAAAAAAGTCTGTATTTTCATAAAAGAAGCCCTACGGACACCGCAGGGCTTTATTAAAAGAATGGTGTTTTCTTTATTCTACTGGTGGAGCCGGAGTTTCAATGGGAGATTCAGCCGGAGACTCAATAGGAGTTTCAATGCCTTGTGTTTGCTCAGTAGCTGGTGGTTCTTTTGTGTCTTTATTCCGATTCGGAATAGCGAATCCTGCTAATAAACTTAAAACCAACAAAGCGATTGCAAGTGTCCATGTTGCTTTTTCTAAAAAATCTGTTGTTTTACGAACACCCATTACTGAGTTTCCCTGTCCAAATGAAGAAGACAATCCGCCTCCTTTAGGATTTTGTACTAGCACGATTAAAATTAACAGTGCACAAACGATGAGTAATAAGATTGTTAAAAATACAAACATTGTTATTTATCTTTAGTTCGGATTAATTCTTTAATTTTTTCAATTTGATTTGCAAAGTAAATATTTTTTTGCGGATATTTCAAACTTAATTTCTCGTAAGTAATTAATGCTTTTTCTAAATGTCCCTGAGAGAGATAAATTTTAGCTAACGTTTCTGTTACTAACTCACTTGTTTTATGAAATTCAGGGATGTCAAAATCATTACTTGTCTTTGATTTGGAAAACTTTGGTTTAGTTCGGGAACGCACTGAAATGAAACTGTCCAAGAGTTTTTGTTTGTGGTTTTCGGGTTGTGATTTTTCTTTTTCTGCAAGTGAGTCGAGTGTAAATTCCTGTGTCGTGTGCAATGGGTTACGAGCTGTTGATTTTTTTTCAGATTTTTCCCTTGGAAAGCTAAATAAATCTTCATCGCTGATAATGTATCCCTCATTTACGTCATTATTTTCCGGTTCGGGCTGCGTTTCTTCTTCCTGATATTTTTCTTTTTGAGAAACTTGCTGCGAATTATTATCTAGTTCATTCCGTTTTTTTTTTATTTCCTCAAGACGTTTTTTTAAAAGGTTTTCCAGATCATTTTCTGTATTTGAATCAGGGGCTTGAGATTTTGATTTGTCTGTTGTTTCCGGCTTCTTTTCTTCTTTCTCCGATTCAGCCTGTGTTGTTTGTTGATTTAAACTTGATTCTTTTTTAACTTCGTTAGACTTTTTCTCTTCTGGTATTTCGCTAGGCGGATTTTTTTCCGTGTTTTGGGGTTTTGATTGATTTTCTTCGGAAATTATTTGAACTGGTTTTTCTTCTGGTTTTCGTGATGGGATTTTTTCTTTGATGACTGCCTCCTTATGAGCTGGTTTTGCAGTATCTGAAACGGGTTTCTGCGCAGTCTGCATAATGATCTGTTGAAGTCTAGCTCTATCATTGGCATATGTTGCTGCTTTTTTGATGACCTCATCAAAACGATGATCATCAAGTATATGGAGATTTTTTGCCAGTAGAACCCACGCAGTCTGAAAATACGGAAATTCCTTGCTTAATTCAAATAAATCATTCAGGCTGTCTTTGTTGAGGGCATCCGGATGATTAATGTATCTTTTTAAGCTGAGTTTTTCCATGCTACCAGTTAACTAATGCGCGGTTAAAAATATCTTCAGTGAGTTGCTCTAATATATCATCAACAAGTTGGTTTTCAACACTTGTAAGGCTTTCAGTGCTTGAATAATCTGAAAATCGTGAAAAACTGCTTTCGAAATTTTTTGTTTCATCGATTCTATTTATAAATTTCACGTTTACTGAGATTGTCAAACGGTTGAGTGCTGCTGTTTCATTTCCTTGAATTGCTTGAGGAGTAATGCGATAATTTGTAATATGTCCTTCAAACTCTAAATCTGCGGCATCATTGCTTAACTTTAAGCTTGATTGTTGCAAAAACCGGTCTTTTAATGCTTCGGAAAATTGATTGCTTAAGGAGGGATTTACTACTGCAGCTCTGTTCGGGAAATAACTGACACGTAGCGTTTTAGCTTCTCCTACACTACCCCCTGTGAAGGAATATCCACCAGAACAAGCGGCTAAAGCCAGACTTGTAAGAAAAAGAACAATATGTTTTAATTTTTTTATCACGCGGGGTCTATATTATATTCTTTAATTTTACGATATAAAGTTCGTTCACTGATTCCGAGCTCCTGAGCGGCATCTTTTCGTTTTCCACGATGTTTTCCCAGTGCTTTAGAAATCATTTCTTTTTCCATTTCAGCAAGGCTTAGATTTTCTTCCACAAACTCTTCAGTATCCTCGATTTGTTCTTGCTCTGTTTTGAATCCTGCTTGTGGTGAGGGTTTTTTATCAGCACTATTAATTTGATAAATATCCTCATCTTTATATAATTTATGAAGGATCGCAGAGTTTTCTGCCTCGGTTTTTTGTGCTGTGTGCGGATCGTTTTTCATCATATCAAAAACGAGCTTTTTTAAGTCGTTCATGTCATTTTTCATGTCGAAAAGCACTTTATATAAGATTTCACGTTCCGAGGAAAAATCTTGGTTATTACTGCCTGGTTTATTGACAAGTGCAGGCAGTTTTGATTTTTCAACTCCTGGAATATATCGAGCAAGTGTTTCGGCTGTAATAGCTCTTTCTTGTTCAATAATAGACATTTGTTCGGTAATGTTCCTAAGCTGACGAATATTTCCAGGCCAACGGTAATTTTCCAGTAATTCCCTTGCGTTTCTGTCCAGTTTTAAAGCGGGCATACGGTATTTTTCAGAAAAATCGATAGAGAATTTCCGGAATAACAAGTAAATGTCTTCTTGTCGGTTTCGCAAGGGCTGGATGGTGATGGGAACTGTGTTTAATCTGTAATATAAGTCTTCCCTAAATTTATTATTTGCGATTGCTTCAAGAATATCAATATTTGTAGCAGCAACGACACGCACATCTGTTTTTTGCGCTTTTGAGGAACCGACACGCATAAATTCACCAGATTCAAGCACACGCAATAGCCGAACTTGAGTTGACAAAGGGAGCTCAGCGACTTCATCAAGAAAAATAGTTCCCGAATTTGCCACTTCAAAATAGCCTTTCCGGTTATCGGTAGCTCCGGTAAAGGCTCCTTTTTCATGTCCGAAAAGCTCACTGTCAATGGTTCCTTCGGGTATTGCGCCACAGTTAACAGCAATATATTCACCATGTTTTCGATGTGAATACTGATGTATGATCCGTGAGACATTTTCCTTCCCAACTCCACTCTCCCCGGTAACTAAAACGGATAAATCCGTTGGTGCAACCTGTAGAGATAAATCAATGGCACGGTTTAAACTATCCGAGTTTCCAATGATTCCAAATCGTTGTTTAACTGTTTGAATTTCCATTAAACCAATCTTTTCATCACAAAAATACAAAATTTCAAATGAAAATCTGCAAATTGGCAGTTAAATTGTCATTTTGGCAGAAGATTGTTTGAAAGTGATGAAGCAAAAAGTCTCAGATAGCATTGTATTCAACAATTATTTAAGAATCTCAATGTTGTTTTCATTGCTCAGATAAAGTGATGGAGTTCCATTATATTCTGTAATTTTTCCTGTCACACAGATTTTCTTATTCATGAGGAATTCTGCTGGTTCGAAAGGAAAGTTTACATGGTCTGAAGCCCAAATTGAGATGGAAAACACCTGATTTGGGAAGGATTTATCTAAATTAATAAAAGTGTTTCCTTTTTGAGATTTATGAGTTGAAACGACAGTGCCGCAAATAGTCGCTTTTCTGTTTGTTCCCATAAACGCTCTTGCATCCCGAGTATTATAAGTTTTTGGAGGCAATTCGTCCGTAGTTAGCGGCATGCGGTCTCCTTTTTGTTTTCCGCTAAACCAAGGTTCGGGATTGTTTTGCGATTCCAGATATGTTTCTTTATCTTCCGGGAGTTGTGTTAAAAAATCCAATCCTGTTTTTGCCTCAATTGAGTCAATTGTCACGACATAATCCTCAATTGGATTATCAATGCGGTGATTAGGCATCAGAAAGGAAATGACAAGTTCATTTTTCAGGTCGATTGCGATTTTATAATGCTCATCCGGGAGGCTCATTTCGTTGATACTGCGCTTAACTTGCGGCATATTATCATACAAAACCGGTCCGGTGTAAACGACTATTTCAATTTCGTTTTCCATCACATAAGCTCTGAAAAATGCTTCGACACTTGCCCATTTTCCACGATTAAAATCTGGGTGTTGCGGTGTCATATTCGAATAAAAGTAGGTTGCTGACATCGCGGTTTGTGACCAGCGATAATCTGCTGAAGGAGCGAGGTGACCTCTGTCGTATCCGTATCCGTCATATTCATATTTATCCTCGTCAGTGCGTGTCTTTAAAAAGAAGTCGGCTTCTTCGGATGATCCGGTAGTAATGGTTGTATCGATACGAAAATCATTCGTGCGACCGAAATTTCCGGTTTTGATATCCGGCAAAATCATACTTGCAACCCAATTTGCAAGTTCGTGATTTTCATTGTACGAGATACGGAGTCCGGGATGGCTTGTAATTTCTTCCTGCGATGCACCGGTTGGTAATCCGAGAGCTTCAATTGCACTTTGAATTTGTTTTAATTTCAGGGTTTCCATCAGGCCACGGATGGAATCTGTTTTGGTTTCGTACTGCTGTATAATTTGTTCGTAAGATTTGATAGTGTCCCGGTAGGTTTGTGCCATGCCTGAGTTTCCAATCAGAACGATACTAATTACAGCGAGAGTATATATTATCTGTTTCATAAAATAACAAGCTCCTAATAAAATGGAAAGATACGATTTTTTATGAGTTTCGGAATGAAATTATCCTGAATTAAAGTAGAATGGAGCGAGTTGTATGACAAAAAAAAAGAAGCCTGTTCAGGGGAACAAGCTTCTTTTATATTTATTAAAACGGTCTATTTTTTCATGTATTTCTTTTTCATCATTTCAAAAGCAATTGGAGTTGCAATGAAAAGTGATGAGTAGGTACCGACAATGATACCAACCATGAGTGCGAAAATGAATCCGCGGATTACTTCACCACCAAAAATGAAAATGGTAAGCAGTACAAAGAAGGTACTTAATGATGTGCTGAAGGTACGACTAATTGTACTGTTCAATGCATTATTAATATTTACTTCCTCATTGCGTTTTGGATGGATTTTGAAGAATTCACGAATTCTATCAAATACAACCACAGTATCATTAATTGAATAACCGACTACCGTCAAAATTGCAGCAATGAATGCCTGATCGATTTCCATACTAAATGGCATGATTGCGTAGAAGATGGAAAACAATCCAAGGACAACGAGCACATCATGAACTAAAGCGGCAATTGCACCAAGTGAGTATTGCCATTTCTGGAATCGAATCAAAATATAAAGGAAAATGATAACCAGCGCCAATCCAACTGCAAAGAAAGATTTTCTCAAAATATCATCTGCAATTGATGGTCCCACTTTTTGTGATGATTGTTTGTATTCTTTCTGGAATTGGTCCATTGTAACATCATCACCAAGTTGTGTTTTCAAACCGACATAGATAAGAGAATCAACCTCATTATCAATAGTTTCAGAATTGTCATCAATTTTGTATTTTGTGATAATCTTAACCTGATCGCTGCCACCAAATGATTTCACCATTGGTCTTTCACCAAAGGCTGATTCAAGGCCTCTTGCAACTTTTTGCACCTCGACATCCTGATCGAATTTCACGACATAAGTTCTACCACCTGTAAAGTCAATACCAGGGTTTAAGCCACGAGTCACAAGTGATCCGAGCGCAATAACAATTATAATTCCGGATATTAGATAAGCAATTTTCCGCTTAGCAAGAAACTTAATTTTCACATTTTTAAATGCATTTCGGGTTAATTTGGTGTCAAACTTCACAACTTTGTCTTTCCCCATCATTGCGCTAAAAATTAAGCGTGTGATGAAAATAGCAGTAAATAATGAAGAAAGGATACCGATAATCAGTGTTGTTGCAAAACCTTGAATTGGCCCAACTCCAAATTTGAAGAGAATAATTGCGACAAGTAATGTGGTAATATTCGCATCAAGGATTGCTGAGTAAGCGTTTTTATAACCGTCAGAGATGGCAAGTTTTAAGCCTTTACCGGCGGCAAGCTCCTCTCGGATTCGTTCGTAGATGAGCACATTCGCATCCACCGACATACCGATTGTTAACACGATACCTGCAATCCCCGGCAATGTTAGTACTGCACCGAATGCCGCAAGTGAACCGAAGATGAAGAAAATATTTGCAATCAATGCAATATCTGCAACCAATCCAGCGCGGTTGTAATAGAATATCATATAAAGCAGTACAACGAGGAAGGCAATAATAAAGGATTTCAACCCTGAATCGATTGCTTTTTGTCCCAGTGTTGGACCAATAATTTCTTCGGAAATAATACGTGCAGGAGCGGGCATTTTTCCTGATTTCAGGACATTCGCTAAATCGTCTGCTTCTTCCGGAGTAAAGTTTCCTGTAATGGATGAACGACCACCAGGAATTTTGCCTGAAACATTTGGATAAGAATACACATATCCGTCAAGGACAATTGCAATGCTTCTGTTTACATTATTTTCAGTGATTTTCGCCCATTCTTTTGCTCCTTCACTATTCATCAGCATGGTAACTTCTGCGGCGGCACCACCTGAATTGCTAAATTCTTTCGCTGCTTTTTCGACAACATCTCCTGAAAGGGCAGGCCCACCCTTGCGGGTTTCTTTCAGTGCGATTAGGTTATAATAACCTTCCATCACACCACCTTCTGCATTAGGAATCGCTTTAAATGTCCAGGCAAATTTCAAATTAATGGGCAATATAGACTGAGCCTCTTTCATGTTGAGGTAACGGTTGATTCGTGCTGTGTCTTTAAAATGTGCTGTACCCACAACAGGGCCTTTTGCAGGTTGTCCTTCCTGATTGATGCTCGGCTGAAGAATTGCAAAAAGCGGATGTTCTTTCTGATAATCTTTTTGTTGTTCGAGGGCACTGGTTTCTGTTGTATCTTCTTCTTCAACAGTTTTAACTCCTGGTTCGATTTCTTCGTTTTCGAGGAAATCAGGTGTATCATCAGTTTGTGGAAGGGTATCAGCTTCTACGGTTTCCTCATTTGCTTCCTTCGTTTCGGATTCGGGAGTTTCGTCAGTTACTGTTTTTTCTTTAAGTCTTCTTTTTGCAATGATGTTTTCAACTTGTTGCAGGCTTGCAAAGATTTCTGCAAACTCATAGGTTTCGTAAAAACCGAGTTTTGCCGTTCCCTGCAGTAAGTCTCTTACACGTTCGGGGTCTTCAATTCCCGGAAGTTCGATATGAAAACGTCCTTTAACGGCAACATCACGTTGAATGTTGGGTTGTACAACACCAAAATGGTCAATACGTTTTCTTAAAATATCGAAGGCATTGTTGTAAGCTGCCTGGGTTTCTTCCATGAGGTAATTTTGCACCTCTTCATTGGTGGAACTAATGGTAATTTGCTCTTTGTTTTGTGGCGTGATAAACAATGGTGCAATGCTTTCTCCGGGTGCGATGGATTCATAGGCCTCAACAAAAAGTACCACAAAGCTTTCATTTCCTTTGGTTTGGTTTTCCTCTGCAATTTGAAGTGCTTCAAGCAATTTTTGATTGCGTTTGTCGTTAGCCAAAGCTTTTACCATGTCTTCGGCCTTAATTTCGAGGGTTACGTTCATCCCCCCTTTAAGGTCAAGACCTAAATTCATCTCACTCGACTTACAGTCTAGGTAGGTATGTTTTCCAATAAAACTGTAAATCACCTCGCCGGATATAGAATCCAAATATGAAGATTCAACGGAATCTACATAGAATTCATACCTATCGGCATCTGCTGTTTCTCCAAGATTTCTGTCAGCAACCTCAATTGCATGCGCTTTAGCACTTTTTTCAACCTGAAAGGTTTTAAGGCTGAAAGACAGATAATACAAGACAATTAATGTCAGGAGAACCAAAATCGTAATAACTGCTCCTTTATTCCGCATTGTAATAAACTTTTAATTAACCTATTTAATTTGGCTTGCAAATATATTGATATTTTTTAAAAACATAGGGCTTTATAAGACTTAATCTGAATATAGTGTCAATTTTGATGATTTGTAATCAATTTGAGCTCTGTGTTTTTCGAGGAAATCACTGCCAATCAAGCCACAGAGATTCAAGTCAAAGAAATCTTTATAAATGCCACGGATATGTTCCAAATTCATGATGCCAACACTAAGATTCTCGATTTTTTGGGCTCCGATAATTGGTCCGTTGATAACACCGTATTCTGTTTTTTCAATCATCGCATTAATTCCTGATGCAAAATCGGATTCCGTATTTTGTTGAATATCACTCAGGTAGTTTTTCATAACCATTGGGTCGAAAACGGTTTGAGAGGCACCTGTATCAATGATAACGCCACTATCAGTGGGTAAATCCTGTGCGCATAAGCTGAGCCAGAGATGCAGTCCGTTTGGTGGAATATTAATTTTCCTCAGGGGGATTATTGTCAACATCTTTATCCGATTTACTGTGACTAAGCATTTTGTCTTTTACTCGACCGAAATATTCGGGATCTTTTCTGGCGATAGCAATTAAAACCGAGCTGACAAATAAACTGATGATAATGATTGCATAAGCGAATTGCATAATTTTAACACCTTCGTTTATACCCATTTCAAAGGCGAAGGTTGCCATTACCGCAGGAATAATTCCTTTTGGTAACAAGACACTCATAATGATTCGTTCTTTGTAATCAATTCCCTTGGATGCAAAGGCTCTGACACTGACCCATCTTAATAAAACAAGAATTACCATGAGTACAAGGGCAATCAGGAATACCAGAGTTGAGTAATATTCCAGCATCATTCCCATATACACAAAGAAATAGGTTTGAATGAGTAAAATAACCTCTTCAAGGAAGTGGTTTTCGTTTGAAGAATATTCTTTTGCTTTGTCTGTCATTCCCGTGGCAAACCATTTTTTAAACAAGTTGTGGTCGATATTTCCAGCCATAATCCCAAAGGCTAAGACGGCAAATCCACCGTTGAAACCAATTAGTGTGCTGGCACCAAAAATAATTAAGATAAATGCCAGACTAGCAAACATGGTATGAGTTACCTGTTTCATACTGATTAACACAAGCACCCACAACACACCAGCAATTACTCCTGACAGCAATCCGAAAAGTATTGATTCGGCGACTTGTCCGGAGACACCTACTGTTGCATTTCCTCCGTGCATAATGTATTCAAAGAAAATCAGACCACCTACAATACAAATCACATCAGTGAATACTGATTCGTAAGCCAGTGTCTTTCGACTTTTATCTTTGAGTTTTAATGACTGCGCAATGGGTAAAATAATAACGGAAGATGTTCCACTTAAAATAAATGCCAAAAACAAGGATGCTGTCCAATCCATTTTTCCGATAAATCGTGCTGCTCCGGCAATGAAAATAATTGTGAAAAACACATTAAGTAATGTGAAGGGCAGGGCTCTGGTTGGGACGGTTTTAATGTTTTTAAAATTAAATCGTTTTCCCACATGATATATAATGACATTTAATGTGAGTGCAGCAAATGCTCCTCCGATATCGCCAAAATAAAGGTTTGGGTCAACATAAAACCCAATAATAACTCCAACGATAATAAAAAATAATGCACTGGGGACCCGCAAACTAGAAAAAATCCGATTAAAAAAGAACGATCCAAAGATTAGTAAACCTACTAATAAAACAACTACAGAAATATCCATAATAATATAATTAAACCTTCTTAATTTATTCGCATCAAAGATACAAACAAACAAAATATAAAAAGTTATGAAAACAAAAACATTATTAACACAGATTTTAATCGCCGTCTTATTTTTAAGTACGATTCAGGTTCAGGCTCAACGACGTAATTTCGATGGACCAAGAAATTCAGATACTGAATGTCAAGGTCAGGATTGTCGGATCCCTGATTTAAGCGATGAACAGGAAGCGCAAATTACTGAATTGCGCAATGCGCATTACGCAGAAGTTAAAGATTTAAGAGCAGATTTAGCCATCTTGCGCGCTGAAAAACACAAATTGATGATTGCCGACAGTCCAAATACAAAAGCAATCGACGCTAAAATTGATGAAATGAGTGTGGTTCAAACTCAGATGCAGAAAAAGCGCGTGGCACATCATTTTGCAACTAGAAATCTTTTAACTGCAGAGCAAAAGGTGTATTTTGATATGCACCGCTCGAAAAATAATAAACATGGTGTCCATAATGGCCATAAAAAAGACCATGGAAGCCGCGGAATGAGCGGAAGCGGAATGCATGACGGCTCTTGCAGAGACTAGTTTTAGAAAATTCTAAGTAAAAAGTGCAGTGGAACTCGGGTTTTGCTGCACTTTTTTTTGTATCTTTAAACATGCGAATTCGGATGAACATAATTACTTTGATTTTTGGCATTATGAGCGTGTCTCCCATAGTGGGACAGGTGCTTGATGTGAAACATGATCATTATGGGAATGAATATATCCTGAAAATAAACAGCTTGGAGAAATTAAGCTCTGAAGGGGAAAAGATAAGCGAGTATGATTTGCCTCAAACATCCTATATCAGTAGTTTTGATGTGAGTAATCCTATGCGGGTTTTGGTATTTTCATCAGATTTTAATCGGGTTTTATTTTTAGACAATTATCTTAGTCAGATATCGGATGCCATCAAGCTTGATGATTTTGATTATTACAACAGCTTATTGGCATGTACAGCTTCTCGCGGCGGGTTTTGGATATTTGACGGGGCGCGTAGTCAGATAGTTCATGTTGATCCGCTTGGTAATCAGGATTTAAAAAGTGGCGAAGTGGAAAACCAAGGAAAACCAATTTTCCTGCATGAGTATGAGCGACAATTGTTTTTAGCTTTTGATGATGGCAATGTTTTGATATTTAATGCCTATGCAGGTTTTATTAAGCAGCTTCCACTTAGTTTCAACGGTTGTCCCTTGGTAAAAAATGATTGCATTTATTATTTTAAAAAGAATATGCTTTTTAAATACTACTTAAAAAAAGCAGAATCAGAGGAAATTATGACACTACCTGTGCCGGTTGAGCGCTTTTCGATTATTAATAATGTGTTGGTTTATGTTTCGAATGGTAATTTAAATCGAATCCAAATGAGATAAATTTAAAAAACCTGTGATTTTTAAAAAAAGCATATTATCTTAGTGTGTTCATTTTTAATAACGAAAACTATGCATATTGCGATAGCAGGAAATATTGGCGCCGGGAAAACAACACTAACACGCTTGTTGTCCAAACATTATAAATGGGAACCTCATTATGAAGATGTTGATGACAATCCATATCTAACAGATTTTTACGAAGATATGCAGCGATGGTCTTTTAATCTCCAGATATATTTTCTGAATTCGCGGTTTAATCAGATTTTAAATATTCGCAAAAGCGGGAAAAAAGTGGTTCAGGATAGAACAATTTATGAAGATGCTTCAATTTTTGCCCCGAACCTTCATAGTATGGGACTGATGTCAACCCGGGATTTTGATAATTATTTTTCGCTTTTTGAGTTAATGACTCGTGTGATAGAACCGCCGGATTTGTTGATTTATCTGCGAGCTAGCGTTCCTACATTAGTAAATCAAATTGGTAAGCGGGGAAGAAAATATGAAAATAGCATTCGTTTAGATTATCTTAATCGGCTTAACGAGCGCTATGAGGCATGGATTCAAGGTTATGATGCAGGTAAGCTGTTAATTGTTGATGTAGATAATTTGGATTTCATGAATAAAATGGAAGATTTGAGTCATATTATTGACCGGGTTGATGCGGAAATTCACGGACTGTTTTAACCGGAAGTTACAGGGTTTTCGGAATTAAGGTTTAGGTAAAAAAATAACAAAAAAGGCTGTCCACTGGGCAGCCTTTTTTGTTTAATGCAATTATTTGCAAATTATTTTTTAATTTCTTCAATGATTGAGAAAATATTGTTCCAGCGATTTTTATTCATGCTCGTACCAATTACTTGAATTACATTTGCGCCGAGTAAATTTGCAATTTGCCCTGATTTTTCAAGGTCAAGATTTTGTGACAATCCAAACAGAAAACCTGCCGCAAAATTATCGCCAGCACCGGTTGTATCGATACAATTTGCAGGGCGTCCGGGAACTTTTACCTGCACATTGCCTTGTCGGATAAAGGCTCCTTCTGCACCGAGTTTTACAATGGCAATTTCTACCATTTCGCTGAAAGCACGAACTGCTTCTACAGGAGATTTTCCTGGGAAAAATGCGGCTGCTTCTTCTTCATTGGCAAAGACAATATCCACATTTTCTTTTACAAAATCCACAAGGAAATCATGCTCAGCTTCCACTACATTAAATGACGCCAAATCAATCGCAAGTTTGATGCCTTTCTGTTTTTTAAGGGCTGCTGCACGTTCAAGCAGTGCGTGATTCATTACCAAATAACCCTCGAGATACAAAATATCGTGCGCATTAATTGCACTTTCGCTAATGTCGTCAGGCATGAGCATAACTGCAGCTCCCAGATGAGTGGCAAATGTTCTTTCCCCGTCAGGACTCACTAAAGCCAATGCAGTTCCTGTTGGGATCTCAGATTTTGACATAAACGTATTTACGCCGTAATCCTGCATTTCTTTCTCATAAAATTGTCCCAATTCATCTTTGCCTACTTTTCCGAGAAAACTTACATCCACGCCGAGTTTCGCAAGGCTTCTGATAGTATTTGCCGCAGAACCTCCTGAAACATGTTGTTTTTTAAATTTCTCTGCAGATTTCAATAATTCTTGTGCTTTTTCAGCATCTACAAGTTGCATACTTCCTTTTGGTAATTTATTGTCGCTCAGGAACTTATCTTTGTCTAAGCTGGTCATAATATCCACAAGCGCATTACCGATTCCCAAAATTTTCATATTCGTATTAATTTTTCTTGTCAAATTTTTGGTAAAGTTAACAAAACAGATTAGATTTGCATCGCAATTGACAAAAAAGCCTTGGCTTAGTCAAAGCGCAACGATCTTCCTCCTTAGCTCAGCTGGTTAGAGCACCTGACTGTTAATCAGGGGGTCCTTGGTTCAA
>CAYOUD010000024.1:0-24370 GCA_964407055.1 uncultured Bacteroidales bacterium
CCGATTGCCCGGATATTGTCATTCAACGACTCAAACATTACTTTTTAACCTATAAAGACATGCCCGGGAATGACAGAGGTTCGCAAATCATTGAAACCTACGGGAAAGAAGAAGCGCATGAGGTAATAAAAGCATCCATAGCCGATTATTCCGAACGCTTTGATAATCTTGATAAATTGTTATATAAATAAAAGAGGTTAATTTTAGTTTTTCAACTTTTCCCCTCAATACATATTAATTCTGAATAAAAATAAAAACACTGTAAGTTGCAGAATGCCAATATGAAAGCTGTTTTTTTGGAATTACCCCCAAATTTCATGAGTTACGTGAATCTATTTTGGTTGTCTTTGTTGTAATTTATACAAAATCCCGAATAATCAAAGTAAAAGACTTTCCCTGTACAGATAATCAATAAACATGCTAAGCAACACAAGTCGTGTTCGAAAATATAATTTTATAACATGTTTAATATATGAGTTTTGCTGTCTTAAGATTCTATGCTTTTTGTTAGTTTTGTCTGTCAAATAAAAAAGATAACTTTTATGGAAATTACGCACATAGAACATATCGGCATTGCAGTTGAAAATCTCGATGAAAGCATCCGATATTATGAGGATGTTTTAGGTCTGAAATGCTATGGTGTTGAGGAAGTTGCTGATCAAAAGGTGCGGACAGCTTTCTTCAAAGTTGGCGATGCCAAAATTGAACTGCTGGAAAGCACAGACCCTGAAGGTCCGATAGGAAAGTACGTTGAAAAGAAGGGCCCCGGAATGCATCATATTGCATTTTCAGTGAAAGATATTGACGGAGCATTGAAAGAAGCAGATGAAAAAGGCATTCGTGCGATTGATAAAATTTCCAGAAAAGGTGCTGAAGGTCTAAGTATTGGATTTTTGCATCCGAAATCAACTAAAGGTGTCTTAACCGAGCTTTGCGAAAATAAAAATAAATAATTCATACCTCCTGATATGGCAATTGAAGACAAAATCAAAGAATTAATTGAGATGAGAGCGAAAGCTCGGCTTGGTGGCGGCGAGAAACGCATACAAGCTCAACATGACAAAGGCAAACTTACTGCCCGTGAGCGGATAGACTTGCTGCTTGATGAAAATAGTTTTGAGGAATTTGATATGTTCATTTCACATCGTTGTACCGATTTTGAAATGGAGAAACAAAAATATCTCGGTGACGGTGTTGTAACGGGACATGGGACAATTGACGGTCGCGTGGTTTTTGTGTTCGCACAGGATTTTACCGTTTTCGGCGGATCGCTTTCTGAAATGTTTGCGAAGAAAATCGTGAAACTCATGGATGAAGCCATGAAAGTTGGTGCTCCCGTGATTGGTTTGAATGATTCTGGTGGTGCTCGTATTCAGGAAGGCGTCTTGAGTCTCGCCGGTTATGCGGATATTTTTCAGCGTAATATTGAGGCTTCCGGCGTAATTCCACAGTTATCTGCGATTTTTGGTCCTTGTGCAGGTGGAGCTGTTTATAGCCCGGCATTGACTGACTTTATCCTTATGTCTGAAGATGCTTCCTACATGTTTGTTACCGGACCGAAAGTAACAAAAACCGTTACGGGTGAGGATATTTCAACGAAAGAACTTGGTGGATCAACCGTGCATGCCGCAAAATCCGGTGTTGCTCACTTTGTATCCGAAACTGAAGAAGAAGGACTGATGATGTTGCGCAAAATGCTGTCATACATGCCGCAAAACAATCTTGAAGATCCACCATTATATGATACCAACGATCCGATTGACAGAGTTGATGAGGGATTAAATCACATTATTCCGGACAATCCGAATAAACCTTACGATGTGACTGATATTATTCTTTCCATCGTGGATGAAAGTGAATTTATGGAAGTGCATCGTCAATATGCCCGGAATATGGTAGTTGGATTTGCAAAATTCAATGGGATGCCCGTTGGAATCGTTGCCAATCAACCATCATTCTTAGCCGGTGTGCTCGATATTGATGCATCGAAAAAGGCAGCGCGCTTTGTTCGATTCTGTGATGCCTTTAATATTCCCATTGTAACTTTAGTTGATGTTCCCGGATTCCTTCCCGGATCAGCTCAGGAATATGGTGGAATTATTACTAATGGTGCCAAACTTATGTTTGCCTACGGAGAAGCTACTGTGCCGAAAATAACCATCACTTTACGTAAATCTTATGGTGGGGCACATGATGTGATGGCTTGCAAACAACTTAAATCTGATCTGAACTATGCATGGCCATCAGCTGAAATTGCAGTTATGGGGGCGCAGGGAGCAATTGAAGTTTTGAATTACAAGGAACTCAGTAAAATTGAATCCGACGAAGAAAGAGCTGCCTATAAACAGAAAAAAGAAGATGAATATCGCAAGATGTTTGCGAATCCGTATCAGGCTGCAAAATATGGTTTTATTGATGATATTATTGAACCAATGAATTCACGATTCCGTATTATTCGCGGACTGAGTGTTCTTCAAACCAAAAAGGATTACAGACCTCCTAAAAAACATGGTAATATTCCACTTTAAACAATTGATTTATGATAATTAATATGATTGCTGAAATTAGTTGGGATTTTTCGCTTGTCGGAGTGCAGGGATGGACAATCTTTGTTATTGGTTGGCTTGTAGTTTTTATTTCTTTGATGCTCTTGTCATCCTTGTTTCGCTTATTGCCAAATATTTTGTCCGGTGCTTCTAAACAACAGCATAAATTCCAGAAGAAACGTCAACAAGCAAAAGAAAACGGAAAATCTGAAAAAGCGGATCCCAATGTAATTACCGGTGAGTTAACAGCTGCAATTGCCACTGCTTTGCACTTGTACTTTACTGATTTGCACGACGATGAAGCCCGTATTCTTAAGGTTGAGCATAGATCCAGAAAATACTCTCCCTGGAATTCAAAAATTTATAATGTAATGAATTTTAAGCGATAAAAGCAGAATCTAATGAAAAAATTCAAATTTAAAATCAACGGCAATTCTTACGAGGTTGATATCAATAATGTCGAAGGACAAGTTGCTGAAATTGAGGTGAATGGCACAAAATATAATGTGGAACTTGATAAAGAAATCCCGGTGGTGAAAACTCCTAGAATTGTTAAGAAACCGCTGGCTCAGCCGAAAGACAGTAAGCCTTTAACGAGTGAGACAAAATTAAGTGCAATTAAGGCTCCATTACCCGGAAACATCCTGAATGTTAGTGTTAAGGAAGGCGATGAGGTCAAAAAAGGTGACCTGCTCCTTATTATGGAAGCGATGAAAATGGAAAATAACGTTACAGCTGATGTTTCAGGAATTGTTAAGGCTGTGAAAGTAAAAGAGGGAGATACAGTGCTTCAAAATGACTTATTGGTCGAAATCGCCTAAAACTTGATTGAAAAATGAAAAATAAATTTTTATTATTCAGTTTATTGCTTTTTCTTGCCCAGCTTGTGTTTGCCGGTGGACAAATCAATATTGAAAAACTGACCGACGGGAAATGGCTGGATAAATCGGATGGATATATTCCAAATGCGCTCGGAAATAGTAATCAAACAGTAGAACGGTATAAAACTTTCACATTTAACCCGGATCAAAGTTTCTTTATGGATTCTGCGAAAGTTAGATATGCCGGGAATTGGCATACTGAAGATGAGTTTGTTGTAATGAAATTCAATGCCAAACCTGTGGTTCATTACTCGAAAAATACGGATCCAAACAACCGTTCGTCAAATTATATGACAACAAACGATACCCTGCAGTTGAGTATGCGCACAGCAACCATTGATGGGAATAAACTAGTTGTTGACGATGGTTGTACTTATAAACAGACATCCGCTGCCGTTGCCGGTTTGAAAAACTTCTGGGAATTTACCGGTTTTGCTAATGCAACAGCCGGTCACCTTGTTATGGTGCTAATAGGATTGGTCTTTATCTTTCTTGCAATTCGGTATCACTATGAACCACTTTTGCTAATCCCTATTGGTACTGGAATTATAATCGGAAATATTCCAATGTTTCAGGCTGTGGATTTTAACCTCGGATTGGGGGTGTATGAGCCCGGCTCTGTGATGAATATCCTCTACGGAGGTGTGCTTCAGGGATGGTATCCTCCATTGATTTTCCTGGGAATAGGAGCAATGACAGATTTTTCTTCCCTGATTTCAAAACCAAGACTTATGTTATTGGGGGCAGCTGCTCAGTTCGGCATTTTTGCAACCTTTATTCTTGCATTGGCATTCGGATTTGCACCTCCTGAAGCAGGTGCGATTGGAATTATTGGCGGGGCAGATGGTCCAACGGCAATTTTCCTCTCCTCAAAATTAGCGAACGGGGTTAATATTATGCCAAATGGGGAAACGGTGAAAAACCTTATCGGTCCAATTGCTATTGCCGCATATTCATACATGGCGCTTGTTCCGGTAATTCAGCCTCCGATTATAAAGTTGATGACATCAAAACGTGAGCGTTTAATTCGAATGAAACCTCCAAGGGCTGTTTCAAAACTGGAAAAAGTACTTTTTCCGATTATCGGATTATTACTGACAGCATATATTTCCCCAACATCATTGCCACTCTTAGGAATGTTGTTCTTTGGGAATATTTTGAAAGAAAGTGGTGTGACAAAACGACTAGCTGATACTGCAGCAAACTCGTTGATTGACACAATTACAATTTTACTTGGATTGACAGTTGGAGCATCGACACAAGCAGATGTGTTTTTGACTTCAGATTCACTAATGATTTTTGTAATGGGAGCTCTCTCGTTTATGTTTGCAACTGCTGCCGGAGTATTCTTTGCTAAGGTTATGAATTGGGTCTCTCCTAAGGATAACCCGATTAATCCGATGATTGGAGCATCCGGAGTTTCTGCGGTTCCCGATTCAGCACGTGTCGTTCAGGAAATGGGATTAAAAGAAGATCCTTCCAATCACTTGCTGATGCAGGCAATGGCACCAAATGTTTCCGGTGTAATCGGTTCTGCTGTTGGTGCTGGTATTTTGTTGAGTTTCTTAATGTAATTTGAAATTCAATACATATAATATAAAAACAGTGGGGATGCGATTTATCGCATCCCCACTGTTTTTATCCCCACTGTTTTATAAATAAATCTTATTTTAAAAGTGTAATAATCTCCAATGGCTCATTGACAATAAAAGTAGCACCATTATCTCTCAACTCTTTTTCTGTGCGAAAACCCCATAATACTCCCACCGAAGGCATACCAGCTCGATTGGCACAAATCATATCATTGTCTGTATCTCCAATGTAAAGTGTTTTAGCTGGAGGAATATTCATTTGTTCTGCAAGTAATAATGCTCCTGCGGGATGCGGTTTTCTTGGAAGTGAATTCGTGCGTCCCAAAACTGTGGTGAAGTTGTATGGGCTTAAAAGTGCCTCACAAACAATCACTGCTAAATCATGATCTTTGTTTGTGAAAACTACCAATGGGATTTTTCGAGTACTTAAAACTTCCAATAATTCAGCAATTCTAGGATAAAGCTCGGTTTTGTTTAAACAGTTCTCGCGATAATCTTCTATGAGTGTTTCCAGCATTGGGTTTATGATGGAATCTTTTCTCAAATGCTCTGGTAATGCATTTGTAACTAACATTTTTAATCCTTTACCAACAAATAATTTGTATGCATCGTAAGGATGAGTTGGTAAGTTGTTTTGCTGTAAAACTCCGTTCATCGAATCAGCTAAGTCCGTTTGTGTGTCAGCAAGTGTGCCGTCCAAATCGAAAATAATCCCTTTAATTTGTGTGCTCATTCTGCAAAAATAACGAATGCTTTCGAGGGTTTTTAATTTATTCTTATTTTTCAGTATCCTATTTTTAATCTTGGTAATATTTAAACCGTGGGTGGGTGGGGATGCGATTAATCGCATCCCCACCCACTTAGTTTTACAAATCAAAGAAAAGTACTAACTTTGGAAGCTAAAATAAAACCCCTATGTGGACACTCTTTCGAAAAGAAATAAAGGAGTTTTTCAGCTCGGTTACCGGATATCTCGTTGTGATTGTTTATCTGGTAATTAACAGCTTAATTATGTGGGTCTTTCACGGACCGTCTAATGTGCTGGATGCAGGACAGGCTAATCTCGACCCTTTGTTTATTATTTCGCCCTGGGTATTTCTGTTTTTGGTGCCAGCGGTTACCATGCGCTTGATTTCTGAAGAAAAACGCTTGCAAACTATGGAGTTGCTTTTGGTGAGACCGATTTCAGAATTTAAAATTACCATGGCAAAATATTTGTCGGGGCTGAGTTTGGTTTTCATAGCTCTGTTGCCTACACTGGTTTATACAATTTCAATCAATCAGCTAGGTAGAACTGAGGGAATTGCTGATATGGGCGCAATTGCTGGCTCTTATGTTGGTTTATTCTTTTTAGCTGCCATTTATACCGCAATCGGCTTGTTTACTTCGTCTTTAAGCAATAATCAGATTATTTCATTTATTATTGCGGTGGTGATTTCCTTTGGGTTTTACATTGGTTTTGATCAGGTGGCAGGTTTAGGATTAAGCGGTGCAGTTGAAGATTTTATCATGTCGCTGGGAATTAATTATCATTATAAAGCCATTAGCAAGGGAGTGATTGATACACGTGATATCCTTTACTTTATATCTGTGATATCCATTTTTATTCTTTTAACAAAATTGCGCTTGGATCGTCGTAAATGGAAATAAATTAAGCATTATGAAACCGAAACAAATAAGAAATCAACATATTTTTCAGTTTTTGATTATCCTGCTGCTGATTGTTGTGATTAACTTTCTCGGGGCATTTTGGTATGCACGGTGGGATGTTACTGAAGATAAACGACACTCGCTTTCAGAAACAACCACTGATATGCTCAAGGAGCTGGATGATGTGATGTATATTAAGATTTATCTTGACGGGAATGAGTTGCCCATCGGCTTTCGTCAATTAAAACGTTCTGTTCGAGAATTACTGGACGATTATCGTCGCTATTCACATTTGGTTGAGTATGAATTTGTTGATTTATCGAAAGAGCACGATGTTGATACACGATTCGAGATATATAAGCAGCTGCAAGAGAAAGGATTAGAACCTACGGAACTTAAAGAAAGAAACTCAACATCATATACAGAACAGGTGATTTTTCCTTCTGCATTAATTCGCTATAAAGAGGCTGAATATCCTGTGAACTTTTTAATTAACGAAACAGGAAGCAGTGCTGCATCACAAATCAATAAATCAGTTGCACGGTTGGAGCAGCATTTTACCAATGCCATGCTAAAACTCATAAAACCTGAGATAAAGAAAGTTGCATTTATTGAGGGACATAATGAATTGGATGAATACCAGACAATGGATGCCATGGTCGCTTTGAGTGATTATTATCAGATTGAGCGATTGAAAATTAATGGAGTGCTCGGTGCACTTGATGATTATGAAGCAATTGTCGTTGCAAAACCCAATGCCCGGGTTACTGAAAAAGACAAATTCATTATTGACCAATACATCATGAATGGCGGGAAAGCCTTATGGTTGGTTGAGTGGATGCAAATGGATATGGATAGTCTTTCAAATCAAATTTCTAGTATGGCATTAATCCGGGATATTAATCTGGATGATTTATTGTTTAATTACGGGGTGCGGATTAATCCGGATCTCGTGCAGGATTTGAATTGTTTGTCAATTCCAATAACGGTAAATTCTCAGGATGGGAAACCGAAATTTGAGCCACGTGCCTGGTTCTTTTTTCCTGCAATTCTGACTGATAATTCTCACTTAATCAATCGAAATATTAGTGTGTTAAGGACCCAGTTTGTAAGTAGTATTGTCCCGGTTAACCCGGATATGCAGGTGACGAAAACCCCGATTTTAAAAACCACAGAATTTAGTCGTTCACTTAGTGTCCCGGTAAACGTGAGCTTGGGAATTGTTCGAAATCCACCTGACCCACGCAGTTTTAATCAGGGAGAAAAAACGGTTGCAATGCTTCTAGAAGGTGAATTTCCCTCGAATTTCGATATGCGTATTCCATCGGAAATTGCAGCTAATGAGGATATCAAATTTAAGACAGTTTCTGTTCCTACAAAGCAAATTGTGGTTTCTGACGGAGATGTGATTCGTAACTTTGTGCGAATCGTAGGGGAACGACATCACCCTCTTCAGCTAGGTGAAGACAGATATTATCAAAATCAGTTTACCCCAGGAAATAAAGAATTTATTTTGAATAGCTTGAATTATTTGTGTGGCGACGAAGCGCTGATTGAGCTAAGAATGCGTGAACTTAAACTGCGTACTTTGGATCATACAAAAGTTATGAATCGTGGACTTTTT
Organism: uncultured Bacteroidales bacterium; assembly: GCA_964407055.1. Classification (GTDB taxonomy): domain Bacteria; phylum Bacteroidota; class Bacteroidia; order Bacteroidales; family ML635J-15; genus JAQIBY01. Next base: position 8,294 of record CAYOUD010000024.1, read on the forward strand.
TGGGCAGTATTTAATTCTGTAGTGCCCATCATATTAATTGTATTGTTTGGATTAATTGTGTTTTTTGTCAGAAAACAGAAGTACGGTAAGCAAACTGTTAAAAACAAAAAGCTTTAAACTTATTTTTATGAAAAAAAATAATCGCATAATGTTAGTGGTGCTGGTTGCCTTATTAGTGGTTTCAGCCATTGTGTTTTTTACCCGCTACGAATTTTCTCGAGAACTTGTCGATGGAAAAGAGAAGTTGAAAGTCTCAAGAAAGAACAGCAGCCTAAAGGTTTTGCGTGATTTTGCAGTACAGGATACAACAGCTGTTGATAAAATATTTCTCGTTGATAAAGACAATAATCAAATTCTACTCGAACGTGAAGACTCGCACTGGTTGGTCAATAAAAATGCAAACGCCCGTGAAGATTTAGTTAATATTTTACTTGAAACCATTCGTCGTGTTGAAGTATATAGCCCGGTTCCTAAAACCCGACAGGATTATGTTATTCGCGACCTGTCAAGTAACGGAATTAAATGCGAAATTTATCAAAAAGGGGAAAAGGTAAAAACCTACTATGTCGGGGGAGTAACTCAGGATAATCTTGGTACTTACATGTTATTGGAAAATTCTGCAGAACCGTTTGTTGTTTCAATGCCTGGATTCAGCGGTTACCTGACAACCCGCTACAATACCAGCGAAAAGGAATGGATAAGCAAGCGCGTTTATTCATATAGCTTTGATCAAGTTGCTTCTGTGGAAGTTGAATATCCCAACGAGCCGTCACAATCTTATAAAATCATAAATCAGGGAAATAATCAATTTGAATTGATTCGATTGGACAATAAGCTTCCTGTGGAGCATTTTGATACAGTGAGAGTTAAACAACAACTCGGACGATTTAAAAAGGTGGGATTTGAATTTTTTGTCCCTGAGAAATTTAAAACACATCGCATTGATTCGGTTCGTCAATACACCCCCATATATCGCTTCAATGTAACGGATGTTTCCGGGAATTCGCGCGAATTATTGTGCTATACACGTCCAAATAAAAACAAATTGAAAGACGATGAAGGCATCCCATATGAAAATGATATTGAAAGATTGTATGCCGTATTTGATGATGAAATGGTTGTCATGCAGTATTATACAACGGATATGTTGACCATGCGCCTGAACTATTTTCTAGAGTAAAAGTCTTAACAAGGATTGTTAATAAAAAAATGATACAAATAATAAATTGCTTTGAAAAAGCGATTTGAAAACATTACTTTTAAGCTTGAAATTTTAAACTGAATAAAATGAATTTTGTTGTCTCAAGTTCTGCATTACTAAATCGCCTTCAGCTAGTTAGCAAGGTGGTTAATAGCAAAAATACATTGCCAATATTGGATAATTTCCTCCTTAAACTCGAAGATGGAGTACTTAAAATTACAGCATCTGATTTGGAAACTACATTGACAACCGATATTACTCCGGATGTTGTAGATGGAGAAGGCATGATTGCCATTGACGCAAAAAAAATTCTTGAAATATTAAAAGAGTTTCCCGAACAACCATTGACATTTCAGGTTGACATGGATAGCTTTCAGGTGGAAATTAAATCTGAAAAAGGTTTGTTTAGTCTCGTTGGGCAAAATGGAGAGGATTTTCCGCAGGTGACACAACTGAAAGCCGACCAAGTGAATCGGATTGATTTATTGCCAGAAATTTTGTTTAGCGGAATTACTTCAACCCTTTTTGCAACTGCTGACGACGAACTACGTCCGGTAATGAATGGTATTTTGATCGAGATTTCTCCCGATAACATGACATTCGTTGCATCAGATGCTCACAAGTTAGTACGCTATATTCGTAAAGATGCAAACGCTGAAAATGAAGCGTCTTTCATCCTGCCAAAGAAACCTGCCGGAATTTTGAAAAATATTGTTACCAAAGCTGGTAATGAAATTACACTTGAATTCGACGATAAAAACGCAGTATTTTCATTCCCAGGATTTTATCTGGTTTGTCGCCTTGTTGAAGGAAATTACCCGAGTTATAACTCCGTTATACCAACTGAAAACCCAAATCGTTTAACTGTGGATCGCGTGGAATTATACAATACGCTCAAACGTGTTTCTATTTTTTCAAATCAGGCATCCAATCTGGTTAAACTTGGTATTACCGGTAATCAGTTGAGTATTTCTGCTCAGGATATTGATTATTCAATTGCAGCACATGAGTCATTGATTTGCCAATACGATGGTGATGAAATGACAATTGGTTTCAAATCTTTGTTCTTACTTGAAATACTTTCAAATATTGGAACAGAGGAGGTGAATATCGAAATGTCAGATCCAACCCGTGCTGGTATTGTATTACCAAAAGATAATGAAAATGAGGATGAAGATATTTTGATGTTACTCATGCCTATGATGATTAATAATTAAGAAAAACTTATGTCATACCGAAGGCGTAAGCAAGCTTTGTTTACGCCTTCATTATTTTTATTGCAATGAATATTAAATTAAAAAAGCCAATTATTTCTTTTGATATTGAATCCACAGGCATTAATGTTGCTAAGGATCGTATCGTTGAAATTGCATTTGTGAAAATTTCCCCCGATGGGAGTCGTGAAACCAAACTGCAACGCATCAATCCAGAAATGGAAATTCCAGCTGAAAGTATTGCGATTCATGGAATAACTAATGAAGACGTGAAAGATTCTCCTACGTTTAAGCAAGTTGCTAAAGATTTCTCAAAGCTGATTGAAGGTTGTGATCTTGCTGGATTTAATTCCAATAAGTTCGATATTCCTATGTTGGCAGAAGAATTTCTTCGTGCGGATGTTGATGTTGATCTAAAGCGCCATAAAGCAGTAGATGTTCAGGTGATATTCCATAAAATGGAGCAGCGGACACTCAGTGCAGCCTATAAATTTTATTGTAAAAAAGACTTAGAAAATGCACATACCGCTGAAGCAGATGCTGTTGCTACCTTTGAGATTCTTGATGCGCAAATTGCTCATTACGATGATCTAGGTGATGATGTTGATGCGCTTTCAGAATTTTCATCGCACAAAAAGCATATTGATTTTGCCGGACGCATTGTTACTAATGAAAAGGACCTTCCCGTGTTTAATTTCGGGAAATACAAAGGCAAACCTGTTAAAGATGTTTTGAAAAAAGATCCAGGATATTATGGCTGGATGATGAAAGGCGACTTTCCACTTTATACCAAAAAGGTATTGACAAAAATTAAGCTTGAAATTATGAATGATTAGCCAAGATGAAAATCATTTGTATTGGCAGAAATTATTATGAGCATGCAAAGGAGATGGATGCCAAACCGGAAAAAGATCCCATTTTTTTTTTGAAAGCTGATTCTTGCTTGCAGCGAGATAATCGTATCTTTTTCATCCCGGAGTTTAGCAATAATCTGCATTATGAACTGGAAATCGTATTGCGGATTTGTCGGGTGGGGAAAGGAATTGCAGAAGAATTTGCACATCGGTATTATGATGCAGTTACCGTTGGAATTGATTTCACGGCTCGCGATTTACAAGCACAATGTAAAGCCAAAGGTTTACCCTGGGAAATTTCCAAATCCTTTGATCAATCTGCACGAATCGGATCGTGGATTTCAGCGTCGGAGTTTGTAAATCCAGGAACTGATATTCCGTTTTGGCTGAAGCAGAATGAAACAATTGTGCAATCGGCAACAAGTGCAACCATGATATTCAATTTTGATGTACTTATTGCCTATCTTTCAAAATTCATGACCCTCAAGATGGGCGATTTGATTTTTACCGGAACGCCGGCAGGTGTTGGTCCCGTTTCAAATGGCGATTCTCTAGAAGCCGGAATCGGCGACAAATCGCTACTTAAATTTTCTGTTCGATAGCACTAAAATCTGAGAGCAGTAGGAGATTTTCTTTCAGCGGAAAGAAAACGATGATATAGAGTTTTTAAGCATCTTTAGTCGCGTTTTTCTGTCAAAAGACATCTTTCTAATTCGGGATCCAATTGTGGAATAAATAAGGCGGGAATTGACAGCAAATTACTGCTTAATTTCCTGTCCCATAGTGAAATATACATTTGGTTTATCCTCAAATTTTTAGTTCCTGTTAAAAAACATGAAAAAATCTCAATGTTTTTGTAGAAATCATGTGTAAAACCGTTGGATTTTTTTATTTTTGTTTAGGACTGAGTGTTAATTATAAACAACTGAATATCAATGAATTTGCTTTCCAAGGTTAAGGAAGAGGCTCGTAAACACAATCAACGGATTGTTCTTCCAGAGGGTACAGAAGAAAGGACATTAAAAGCCGCAAATGAAATTATCAAAGGATCCATTGCGGAAATTATTTTAATTGGAGACCCTTCTATTATCCAACAAAAAGCGGATGAATTCAATTTGTCAGAGCTGTCAAAAGCACAAATTGTCGATCCGGAAAATCCACCCAAAAAAGCTGCTTATATTGAAAGCTTTGTTAAATTGCGTAAACATAAAGGCATGACGGCTGAAAAAGCAGAAGCCTTGCTGAAAGATCCTTTGTATCTGTCAGTAATGATGATTAAACATGGTGATGCAGATGGCGAAGTGGCCGGTGCTGATAATGCAACCGGAGACGTGTTGCGTCCTGCATTTCAGATTGTAAAAACGAAGCCAGGAGTGTCGGTTGTTTCCGGTGCATTTTTCATGGTACTTCCAAATAAGGAATTTGGAGAAGATGGCATTATGGTTTTTGCTGATTGTGCTGTGCATCCGAATCCAACAGCAGCTGAATTAGCTGAAATTGCTATATGTACGGCAGAGACAACCCGAGCCATTGGTGGTTTTGAACCACGTGTAGCTATGTTGAGTTTTTCAACCAAAGGCTCAGCAAAACATGAAATGGTGGATAAAGTAGTTGAGGCAACAACACTTGCTAAAGAAAAAATGCCAGATTTAAAAATTGATGGGGAATTACAAGCTGATGCGGCAATTATTCCTGCAATAGGAAATAAAAAAGCTCCGGGTAGTGAAATTGCCGGCAAAGCAAATGTTTTGGTTTTCCCAACATTAGAAACCGGAAATATAGCATATAAATTAGTGCAGCGAATGGCTAATGCTGAGGCTGTTGGTCCTGTTTTACAAGGCATGGCTGCTCCAATCAACGACCTGTCAAGAGGTTGTTCAGTAAGTGATATTGTGAATCTGGTTGCTATCACAGCGAATCAGGCCGCAGGAATGAAATCAAATCATTAATCTTTATACACGTAATTATGAAAATATTAGTACTAAATTGTGGTAGTTCAAGCATAAAATACCAATTGCTGGATATGTTAAATGAGCCTGTCTTGTTGGCGAAAGGAATTGTTGAACGCATTGGGCTCAAAGAAGGAATATTAACGCATAAACCGGAAGGTAAAGAAAAGTATATCTTAAAAGCAGCCATTGAAAATCATACCATTGGTATTAATTTGGTTTTAAAAGCAATGACCGATGAAAATCATGGCGTTATTGCCAATTTGGAAGAAATTAATTCGGTCGGTCATCGTGTTGCACATGGTGGAGAGTTTTTTAGCGAATCCGCATATATTACTTCCGATGCTAAAGATAACATTCAAAAGTGTTGTGAGCTTGCACCTTTGCATAATCCTGCAAACTTAAAAGGGATTGAAGCGATGAAAGCATTGTTGCCAGAAGTGCCGCAGGTTGCAGTGTTTGATACCTCTTTCCATCAAACTATGCCAGATTATGCATATTATTATCCAATTCCTTACGAATATTACGATAAATACAAATTGCGTCGTTACGGATTTCATGGAACAAGTCATAAATTTGTTGCCCAAAAAGCCTGCGATAGCTTAGAATGGGATATTACAACTAAAAAAATTATAACTTGTCATTTGGGTAATGGCGCATCCATTTGTGCAATTGAAAATGGCGAATCAGTTGATACATCCATGGGCTTTACGCCTGTCGAAGGACTGATGATGGGAACCCGTGTCGGAGATTTTGATTTGGGTGGTTTGCTTTTTCTGATGGAAAAGGAAAATCTTGATATCGCTGGAGCAAATGCTTTAATTAATAAGAAAAGCGGCTTGCTCGGTTTTTCAGGCGTTTCCAGCGATATGCGTGATTTGGACGAAGCGGCCGCCGCCGGAAATAAGCGTGCTGATTTGGCAAAAGATATGTTTGCATACCGTGTGAAAAAATACATTGGAGCATATGCAGCAGCAATGAATGGTGTGGATTTGATTCTTTTCACAGGCGGGATTGGTGAAAATGATTCAGATGTAAGAAAACGAATCGCCTCTGATTTGGATTATCTTGGTGCAAAATTTGATGAATCAAAAAATGCCTGTCGGGGTATAGATTGCAATATTTTAAATACTGAGGATTCCAATACCAAAATTATTGTTGTAACAACTGATGAAGAACTTGTCATTGCACGCGATACGAAGCGTATTATAAGTGAAATGAAATAAAGTAAAATTCTTAAAATGTCCGCAATGAAAATTTCGGACATTTTTTTTGCTTTATTAGCAAATATTTATCCTGATAATCTGATATTGGGCTTTCGTTTAGATATTAATTGAAGTCCCTTTAATTTATGAGAGATTTTTCTTATTTTCGTAAACAATAAAAATAGATATCATTATGGCGCTCAAAAAATTAGATGAATTAATCGCAATTGCTAAATCTAAAACGACAAAGCGAATGGTAATCGCTGTAGCTGCAGATGCTCATGTGCTTGGCGCAGTGAAAGATGCGATGGATGAAGGAATTGTTATCCCGATTTTGGTTGGTGATGAATCAAAAATCAACTCCATACTTAATGATTTGAAAATAGATAAATCTAATCTGGAAATCATCAATGAGCCGAATGATGTTAAAGCTTGCCAAAAAGCGGTTGCTCTGATTCGTGAAGAGAAGGCTGAGGTATTAATGAAAGGACAAGTGGCAACTGCTGTTATTTTGAAAGCCGTATTAGATAAAGAAAATGGGTTGAGGACAGGTTCAACGCTAAGTCATTTCGCATTGTTTGAGTCACCTTATTATCACAAACTTTTTGGTATGACTGATGCTGCTATGAATGTCGCTCCTGAATTTAACGACAAAGTATCGATTGTTAAAAATGCAGTTGCTGCAATGCAGGGAATTGGTGTAAAAACTCCAAAGGTTGCAATTTTGGGACCGGTAGAAGTTGTCAATCCTAAAATTGAATCAACCGTGCATGCTGCGATGCTGACCATGATGAATGTTCGTAAACAAATTAAAGGTTGCATTATTGATGGTCCGTTTGCTTTAGATAATACCATCTCCAAGGAGGCATGTGAGCAAAAAGGCATTCATAGTGAAGTTGGTGGTGATGCTGATATCTTAGTTGCTCCGGAACTTAATGCTGCAAATGTATTGTATAAATCCTTGAATTTTCTTGGTGGGGCAACTTCTGCAGCGGTTATTATGGGTGCAAAAGTGCCAATCGTTTTGACTTCCAGAGCGGACACTGAACGAGCAAAATTGTTGTCAATTGCTTTTGCAGTCGCAATGAATTAACTTGTGTCTGTCTATAAAGTCCGTTGTCTGCGTTACGCTCCTCTGAAAAATCCTCATCCGTCAGCTGACGGAGTAAATTCCGGTATTTTCAGACTTTGCAAGCCTTGCCAGCGAACTTTCTAATACAGACTCTTTACTCTATTGACGGACTCTAACTATAAATTTTTTAATTATGGATAAATTCAGACTATTAATTATCAATCCCGGATCAACATCAACAAAGATTGCTATCTTTGAAAATGAGGAAAATGTTTTTAAGAAAAATCTAAAGCACAGTAATGAGGAACTTGCTTCTTTTGAAAGCATTACTGAACAGGATGATTTTCGTAAAAACGCAATCATTAAAGAGGTGACGGAGGCCGGATATGAGCTTAAAAGCTTCGATGCAATTGTTGGACGCGGTGGCTTGGTAAAGTCAATTCCTTCAGGGATATACGAAGTGAACGAATCAATGCGGAAAGATTTAATCAAATCTCCACTTGGTGAGCATGCCAGCAATCTTGGCGGTTTAATTGCTGATGACATTGCAAAGCGCATTGGTACTGCCAAGGCTTTTATAGCCGATCCGGTTGTAGTTGATGAAATGGAAGATATAGCCCGCTATACAGGACATCCAAAATTTAAACGCTTGTCAATTTTTCATGCATTGAATCAAAAAGCGATTGCACGTGTATACGCAAAAGAAATTAATAAAGCCTATGAAGACATCAATGTGATAGTCGCTCATTTAGGCGGCGGTATTTCTGTTGGAGCACATAAAAATGGTCGTGTCATTGATGTGAACAATGCATTGAATGGCGACGGACCATTTTCACCAGAGCGTACCGGTGGAATCCCGGCTGGTCAGTTGGCTAAGCTTTGTTTTTCCGGTGATGTGACTTTGAAAGACGTCAAGAAAATGATTAAAGGCGAGGGTGGTTTTGTTGCATATCTTGGCACTAACGATGCGTATGATGTTGAAGTCAGAGCAAGCAAAGGAGATAAAGAAGCACAAGCAGTTTCTGATGCAATGGCGTATCAAGTTGCTAAAGAAATTGGCGCATGTGCAACTGTCCTTAAAGGAAGGGTCGATGGAATTTTGATAACAGGTGGAATTGCTTACAATAAACAATTCGTTTCCTTTATTGAAGAAATGACAGGTTTCATTGCGCCGGTTAAAGCGTATCCAGGTGAAGATGAAATGGCTGCATTGGCTGGAAATGGCTTGATGGTACTTAGAAAAGAGATTACACCAAAACTATATCAGTAAAATCATGAAAAAAATTGTACACACAGACAAAGCGCCTAAAGCAATAGGCCCTTATTCTCAGGCGATTGAGGCCAATGGCATGTTGTTTATCTCCGGACAAGTACCGGTGAATCCTGAAAATGGTCAAATTCTTGAAGGGATTGAGGCACAAACGGAACAAGTCATGAAAAATATCGAAGCCATTCTTACAGAGGCGGGTTATAAATTTTCAAATGTTATTAAATCAACTTGCTTGTTGAGTGATATGGTGAATTTTAAGCAGATGAATGATGTTTACGGTAAATATTATGCTGAAAATCCTCCGGCTCGTGCTGCGTTTGCAGTGAAAGAGCTGCCTTTAAAAGCACTGGTTGAGATTGAAACTATTGCGGTGAAATCATAGAAAACTTTGTAATGATTAAAGATGCCGGGACTTTATGTTTCCGGCATTTTTTATTCAAACATATCTACCAATTTACTAAAGGGTAAATCGATATTGAAATAAATATCTTTTGTTTTGTTGTCTGCATCCTTCGCTGTGATTTTATCAAAAGAATGTCCTGAAATTTCAAGTAGATTTTGCTCCACGATTTCCAGTTCATGATACTCCAAAACCCGGTATTCTTCAGAAATATTGATGACATGATAAGCGGTTTTCGCTGATTCTCCATCTCCGCTGCTCATTACGGATTTAATGAGTTTTGTGTAGTAAAAACTATGGATGTCTGTCATCTCTTCATCTTCAATTTCTGTCCAGACAATGAATGCATAATAATGAAATAGCGGGTCGTGAAACAAACGACGATATTGTGTTTTAGCAACTTCAGTGGCAACTTCAAATTCTTTTGCATTGATTAAATCTCTTAATTTCATGAGCCCGTCGTCATCGCTGTATGGGTCATAATCTGAGCTTGCAGCATGGGTTAGCCTTAGTGCTGTATAGTCAGCATCTAATGGATTTGATATTGCGGAATCCACTAAGGTAGGATATTTGATGTCTGCATTCTCGGTACTTAGTGCTAACGCTGGATGATTATATTCCGGGATTTTTGTTTTTGAAACTGTCTGTATGTTTTTACACGCATTCATTGTTAGCATTGCGCTTAGCACAATTGCTATCAGAAAGATTTTTTTAATATGTTTCATTTTCTGTTTTATTTAATAACGCAATATTATCATTTATCTTGTAAAAAAAAAGCTGCCCTGATTTGGGCAGCTTTTTTAAAGTGTGCTTATTCAATTATTCTTCAGCATATACTTCATATTCAAGATCAGCGACAATGTCTTTGTACAATTTTACTTTTGCAGTAAAACTGCCAACTTCTTTCACATTATCACCAACATCAATATTTTTGCGTTCAATAGTTACGCCTTCTTTTTTCAATGCTTCAGCAAGCATAATGTTGTTTACTGAGCCGAAAATTTTACCTGCGCTGCTTGCTTTAGCTCCAATACGCACTTTGATGCCAGAAATTTTATCAGCAATTACCTGAGCTTCATTGCGAATTTTCTCAATTTTATGAGCACGTTGCCGTTGGTTTTCTTCATGCATTTTAACTGCAGATTTCGTTGCAGCAATTGCAATTCCTTTAGGAATCAGAAAGTTGAGTGCGTAACCGTCTTTTACCGTTACGATATCATCTTTGTGTCCTAAGTTATTCATGTCTTTTTTCAATATAATATTCATAATGTCTCCTCCTTTATTTCATCAAGTCAGTTACATATGGGAGCAATGCTAAATGCCGTGCTCTTTTAATTGCTTTCGCCACTTTACGTTGGAATTTCAAAGAAGTACCGGTAAGTCTTCTTGGCAGAATTTTCCCTTGTTCGTTCAGGAATTTTCTCAAAAAGACGGGGTCTTTGTAATCGATGTATTTAATTCGATTCTTTTTGAACCGGCAATATTTCTTCTTTTTAACATCTACTGATGGGGGAGTGAGATATCTGATTTCTGATTGTTGTGCCATAATTACGCCTCCTGATTTTCGGTTTTAGCTTGTTTTAACTTACGTTTCTTTTCACTGTAAAGCACTGCGAATTTATCCATTTTCATTGTTAAGAAACGGATGATGCGTTCGTCACGCAAGAATTCGATTTCCAGTTTTTTAATTGCTTCACCGTCAATTCGGTATTCCAACAAGTGATAAAATCCTGTGGATTTGTGTTGGATGTTGTAAGCAAGCTTTTTCAGTCCCCATGACTCTTCATGGATAATTTCTCCTCCTGAATTTTTAATCAGGTCTTTGAATTTGCTAACCGTTTCCTTCATCTGTTGTTCAGACAAAACGGGAGTTGCAATGAAAACGGTTTCATACTGATTCACCATAATGTTGTTTTTATTAATTAAATTGAGCCGCAAAGATAATAAAAAATCAAAAAATACAACAATTTGTCTGTATGCATTTTATGTATTTTAGGATTTTATTTCGATAAGCTTGGAAAACTGCTGGAAATCGCTCTGTGTTCAGGATGTCAAAATGAAATATCTATTTTTCCGTATTAAGCTAGTGGCTTGAAATACAACTTGTTTTCGATACTTTCAGTAGTTGGGGATTTAAACAATTGATGAAATCATCAGGAATGCATTAATTAATTCGATATTTTGTTTTTCCACTAATGAATATTTTCTATATTTGCATCCTCAAAATGTGTCGCCCAGATGGCGGAATTGGTAGACGCGCTGGTTTCAGGGACCAGTGGCCGCAAGGTCGTGCAGGTTCGATTCCTGTTCTGGGCACAAAGGTTCTAAAAAGATATTAAAAATTGCTATCGCCCAGATGGCGGAATTGGTAGACGCGCATGGTTGAGGGCCATGTCCACATTTGTGGGTGCAGGTTCGATTCCTGTTCTGGGCACACAAAAAACCGACTTCAAATTGAGGTCGGTTTTTTTATTTCACAAATTCTAAAATCAAAACTATTTATCTCAAACTTCCGTCTATCTCTTGTCTTAAGTGTCGAATGTCAGGGTTGTCAGTCGCCATTTCTTTGTACTTTTCTTCTGCAGTATAAGCTCGTCGCGGGGCATCGTTTTCTGTTTCGGCAGTATTGATTATTAAATCAATTTTGCCGTTATTCAGGTTTTCTTGTAAGTCGGAGAGCAATTCCATCCTCAGTTGTTTAATCACTTTAGTCAGACTTTCCGACGGCAATTGGACTTCGATGATATTGTTTTCTTTTTTCTGAGGTAAATAGCTTAATAAATTTTGATACAAGCGTGGTTGATTTTTTTGTTTTTCAGCTAAGGATTTCCATGCCGCTTCTAAATCTTCCTGTGAAAAATCCCGGTTTTCAGTAACCGTTGAACGCAAAATTTCATTTTCTTCTGAGTCTTTTTTTGCTTCTGGTTTCCCGACATCTGTTTTAATTGAGAAACTCATGGGTTTTACTTTTGGTACTGACTGAGTTTCGGTGGTGTTTTTTGTGCCTGCCAGTTTTGACGGTTCTGGTTTTTTATAGGGTTGTGCTTCTTCTTTAGCTGACGATTCGGGCTTCGCAGATGGTTGCTGTGAAATTTGTTTTTCTTGTTTTGTTTCCGGATTTCCGGCTTTTGGCATTGCCTGTTGTGCGGATGAACTTGGAGCAGCTGGCTTTTTGTTCAGGCTTGCCATGCGGATTAGCGCAAGCTCAACATGCAGCCGTTTGTTATGACTTGCTTTGTATTTGTAATCGCAGTCGCTGGAAATATCAAGCGCTTTAATCAGAAATTCCGCTGAGGTATTGGTAGCTTTTTGCATGTAGGTTTCCCGTATGCTTGCACCAACTTCAAGTAGTTCTGCTGATTTTTGGTCTTTACTGATAAGGATATCTCTGAGATGTTCTGCTAGGCCGGTAATGAAATAATTCCCCTCAAATCCTTTCCCCAAAATCTCATTGAAAATCAATAGGCTTCCGACATGGTCAGCGGCTTGAAGCGCATCTGTTAAACGAAAATAGTAATCATAATCAAGGACATTGAGGTTGTCAATAGCATCCTGATAAGTAAGGTTTGAGCCCGAAAAACTGACAATTTGATCAAAGATTGATAGTGCATCACGCATTGCGCCGTCGGCTTTTTGGGCAATGATTTGTAACGCTTCTTCTTCGGTTTGAATGTTTTCTTCTTTAGCAACAAATTTCAAACGGTTGACAATATCGGTAACGGTAATCCGATTAAAATCATATACCTGACAACGGCTTAATATTGTTGGTAGGATTTTGTGTTTTTCTGTTGTGGCAAGAATGAAAACTGCGTGTTTAGGTGGTTCTTCCAGCGTTTTAAGAAACGCATTAAAGGCTGCAGAACTAAGCATGTGAACCTCATCGATAATATAAACAGAGTATTTTCCGATTTGGGGCGGAATCCGGACTTGATCAATCAAGTTGCGAATGTCTTCTACTGAGTTATTTGATGCGGCATCCAGCTCATGGATATTCATGGAGCGCTGTTGGTTAAATGCCTGACATGATTCACATTCGTTACATGGATTTGTGTTTTCGTCCAGATTATAACAGTTAATTGTCTTAGCAAAAATTCTTGCATTTGTTGTTTTACCGACGCCTCTTGGACCACAAAATAAGTAGGCTTGCGCCAGATGCTGTTGTTTAATGGCATTTTTGAGTGTTCGGGTAATATTTTCTTGCCCAACAACAGATTCAAAGGTGTCGGGGCGATATTTTCTTGCGCTAACAATGTAATTATCCATGTTTCTATTTTTAATTGAGAGTCAAAATTAATGATTTTTATGTAGAAAGCGACGATAGAATTTGATAATATATTAACATTTTACGAAAGACAAAAGCATCTGAATTTTCGAGAGGTTACAGTTTATTTGTTTTTACATTATTGCAACCTATTTTTCAGGATAGTGTTGATTTCATCTGAAATAAGTTTCGTTGGTTTTTCAACGGATAGCCAATGAATCTTATGTCCGTCTTTTTCCATTTTACGGAACCATGTCATTTGGCGTTTAGCAAATTGATGAATTGCAATTTCTAGTTTGGATTGCATGCTGTCATAATCAATTTGTCCGGAGATATACATGCCGAGAAATTTGTACTCAAGTCCGTAATACATCATGTCTTCTATACTGAGCCCGTTTTCGTAAAGCTGTTTTGCTTCTTCAATTAAGCCTTCGTCAAGGCGGGCTTTAAGGCGTTCAGAAATTCGCTTTCTGCGTAATTCACGGGAAATATCTGTCCCAAAAATTACAGGGTTTATTTTGGGTATGCTGAACGAAATTTCCGGATGATTTTTGTAATATTCCTGTATTTCTATCGCTCTGATTGCCCTTTTTTTTGTGTCAGTATCGCTACCATTGTGTTCTGATTTGTATTCAGCTAATAGTATGCTCAATTTTTCAAGTGAATGGTTCTCAAGTTGCTGCCTTAGCGATGCGTTTACCGGAACCTGAATGAGCTTGTATCCGCGCAGCACGGCATCAATATACATGCCTGTTCCACCACAAAGTATTGGTATTTTTTTCTGTTCTGTCAGTGATTTGAAGGTTTTAATAAAGTCATTTTGATATTCAAAGACATTATATTTATATCCTGGGTTAACAATGTCAATCAAATGATAGGGGATGGATTTGTTGTTCACTGTGAAATCGGCTAAATCTTTTCCGGTTCCAATGTCCATTCCGCGATACACTTGTCTGCTGTCGGCGCTTATAATTTCGGTATCAATTTTCGCGGCTAATTGTGCTGCAATTTTAGTTTTACCACTGGCAGTTGGTCCTAAAATGACAATTAAATTCAGATTTTTGGTTGGAATCAGTTTCATAATCACAAAAATAGTGCAATTTTTCAGGGAAACATATGGAGTGTGCAATGTTTTCCGTATTTTTGTTTATTCATGAAACAAATGGATATAAATAAACGATTTGAATTGCTCGGACAATTAATCGGGAATCCCCTAAATGGTTGGAAGACAATTGGGAAGCAGAAATTCTCTGTGAAACAGTTTCGCAATGAGTTTATGTTTCCGGCAATTGGGGTTTTTGTGTTGGCTGAAATGATTGGGATGCTGATTGATGCAGAATCGCAGTTTGGTCCGAATTGGTTTATTATTGTCTATTCAATTGTGATTGGTTTCGGATTGTATTTTAGCTATTATTTATCTCTCTTTTTGATGCGATTTCTGCTGAAATCATTTGAATACAAGGGAAATACGGATTTCCTTTATTGGATGCTGGGGCTTCCGCTGATTATCGGATATGTTCCTGTTGAGATAATGGCCTTGTTTCAATCCATGTTTTTTTTGATTTTGTTATCAATTTATGCCTTTGTTGTTTTTTGGTTTGGCATACAGAAATTGGTGGGTTTAGACAAAGAAAAAAAACAGGTGTTTGGCATCCTTTCGATTGTGTTTAGTATTACAGCACATGTGTTTGTGGTTTTTCTTATTCTCGCAATTCGAAGACCAATTATTGAACTATTTTAAGCGCTAATTATGGAACATCAAAGGATACGTGAATTTAAAAATAAAAAAGCATCATATCAATATGAATTAACAGATTTTTTTATTGCTGGGATCCAATTGCGAGGAACTGAAATAAAATCGATTCGTAGCGGAAAGGTGAGTTTTACGGATGCATATTGTGTGGTGGAAAATAATGAATTGTTTGTTCGAGGGATACACATTTCAGAATATCGCTTTGGTAGTATTTATAATCATGAACCTAAACGACAAAGGAAACTTTTACTCAATCGTCAGGAAATACGAAAAATTCATAAGCGTGTCAAAGAGCGTGGTTATACTGTAATTCCTGTTTCTTTATTTATCAATGAAAAAGGATTGGCAAAACTTGAAATTGCTTTGGCTCATGGGAAACGACTGCATGATAAGCGGGATGGTATTAAAGAAAAAGATATGAAACGTGATATGGAACGTATTCGGAAATTTTAAATCACTTCAATTTTCTATTTTTAATTAGGCAGCTAATTTGCAGCGGCTTGTGTTATAACCCGCAGAATTAACGCTAATATTGCTTGTCAACCAGCAGAATTAACGCTAATTGTGATTGTTCACCGTCAGAATTAA
The DNA here is from genome assembly GCA_964407055.1 of uncultured Bacteroidales bacterium. Lineage (GTDB taxonomy): Bacteria > Bacteroidota > Bacteroidia > Bacteroidales > ML635J-15 > JAQIBY01. The sequence continues at coordinate 24,061 of CAYOUD010000024.1, forward strand.
CGCTAATATTGCCGATGGATACATGGAACTATTGGTAATAATGATTGAAAATCTGTGTGATTTGTGTAAATATGTACTTTATTATCGTTCGTAAAGATTTGTTTAATGCTTGGTTTTCATATTTCTGTCTTTTAAAGTTAGTAAGTGTTTTTCGATTTTTCACAATCATCTTTTGCTATTACTATCAAGATACTTTTTGAGATATAATTGCTTATATAGTCGGTACTTTAATCAGCAAAATTCATGAATATAGTGTTGTTTAATCAGCAATATTCACGTTAATAGCGATTGTGCATCAGCCGAATTAACG
>CAYOUD010000025.1:0-24236 GCA_964407055.1 uncultured Bacteroidales bacterium
AAATTTTTCAGCCAAAAAGACTGAAAATTTCAGTTTATGAATTAATCAGGTTAGAAAATAAATTGGAAATTAAACCATATATAGGTTTTTCGCTTTTCATTCCGGCAAAAGGATCTGGAAAATATGATGATAACGAGCATATCGACGGAACCTTAGCATTTGATGAAAATAATTGGCCATATCATACTGACACAGTAAGCATTACACATGCAGAAGCCTATTACGAAAAGCAGTTATCCGTTCTGGCAAATGCAGGCTTAAGACTGGAATATGCTATCAGTCCACGCATTTCGATAATGGCAAATGGAAACTTTGCATTGGGTTTTGTTGATATCAACAGACTTACGGTAAATGTTGAAGAAGCAGGAAATACGTATCAAGGAGAAATTTTATTTGATGGCACAGGATACAGCCTAAACGCAGGTTTGAAATATAAATTTGGAAAATAAACAATTGCTTCATGTTTCGCAATCTGCGAAACGCAAAGTGCGAAAAATTACTTTTCAATTTTAAAATAATGCTCAAGGAACACATCATAAAGCCGATAAGCGTCCTCCTCCTTCAATATTAATTGCTTATCCAAAAGTGAATTAACCACTCGATGCATACTGCTTGCACTCTTTATCCCGGATTGCATCAAAAACTCAGAAGATGTTGGATTTGTAATTTTTCCCTGCTTACCAATTGCCTTCAGCATTATAAACTGTTGCTTAGTCAATAATTCAGGTAACTCACTGTAATACACAGCTTTTTCAAGAATGAAATTTTCAAAATGCTTCTTATATTCCGTCAAATCCATAGTGCTTTTTGAAACACTAAACAATAAATTCAACATGGCCTGAGCATAAAAAGTATGCCGGTAAGAAGCTTGCATAATAAATTTCAATACATCCGTTTGTATTTCTTTTTTTGCAGTTTTAAAATGCCTATTAATAAACTCAGAATAAGCATCCTCACTTATTTTATCAATCGTCATCATCCGTGTTGATTGATAAAATGGCATCCTATATGAGGTAAAAATATCCGCAAGCAAATGCTTTTCACTTCCGGAAAATATGAACTGTACATTTCCGGTATTCTGGGTAATGGATCTTAATTTTGCCTCAAAAGGGACATGATTTGAATAATTTCTAATCTCTTGAAATTCATCAATCGCAAGGACAACAGGGACATCAAGTTTTTGAATAAAAGAAAACAATTCATCAAGGCTTTCAAAAGCAGTATTTCTTTCTCGATAAATAACATCAACTGATGGGATTCCATCCGCGTCAATTTTGAAAGACGCCCCAACGGACTTTAAAAAATCATAAACCTTATCCCTGAATCGCTTTTTCCTTAGCAAGCTACTCTGTATTGTACTATTTATCATGTTTTTAGAAAACTCCTCAACATTGGTTGTTCCCCAAATATCCACATAAATACATGTGTATTCAGACTCTAGATAATAAAATACATGTTTTATCAAGGCAGATTTACCCAAACGACGATATCCATATAAGGTGATATCCTGTCCATTTTTCAGAGCATTTATGATTTTATTGGTTTCATTTTCCCGATCGCAAAAAAAATCAGTACCTTTATAACCTCTTAATAAAAACGGATTCATAATTTCTAATTTTTATCAAATATAAGGTATTTTTCGCAAAATGCGAAACGCAAAATGCGAAAAATAATCAAGACCAATTAAACAGCAATTAAAAAAGCAGCCCATAAGCTGCTTTTCCAATTAAAATAATGTTTGTTTATTTCTTCAATAAAAATGATAAATCTACACCCACTGGTATATCGCGTGGTACTTCACCGTATTTAAATAAACGTAAAGGATGAATTCCAATTACCTCCATTTTATCACCTTCAATAAAAAACATACAGCCTTCACGCAAACCAGCCACCGGCATGTCTTTATTCACTTCAATAAACTCGTTGATACGATCTTCACGGCTTTCACCGGCATGTCCCTGTGCTTTCTTATCCAAATAATGAGGATTAATCTGGAATGGAATCACATTAATGGCATCCATACCTAAAGGATCAATAATTGGCATATCATTGGTGGTCATGATAGTCGGACAGGTTACATTTGAACCGGCGCTCCAGCCAATGTATGGCGTTCCGCTTTTTACTTTTTCACGAATTGGTTCTAACAATCCGTTATCACGCATAGTACGCAACAAATGCCAGGTATTTCCACCACCTATAACAATTGCATCAGCGTCTTTTACCGCTTTTACAGGGTCATCAAATTTGTGAATTGAAACCACATCATGACCAACTTCCTGAAAACGAGTTTTCACCTTTGTTTCATAATCATCATAACTAAAAGTAACTCCTGCATAAGGAATAAACAAAGCAGTAACTTTTTCTTTACCCAAAAATTTAGCAATATTATGCTTTGGATAATCAAGATACGGCTCTCCGGCCATGGTTGAATTACTAATTAATAAGCATCTCATAATTTATTATTTTAAAATTATTTCCAATAAAAGTATAAATTTATAAAAATTTTGCGTTTTTTAATCAAAGCTTAAGATATTTGCTACATGCGAAAAATTATCATTACATTAATAACATTACTTAACACGCTGATTATATGTGCTCAGGAGTCTGATATTGACCCAAACGGATACAATGTCTTTCATTATCCGAGCGGGCAAATCAGCAGTGAAGGATATATGGAGGATGGAAAACCGAACGGATATTGGAAAAATTATTATCCAAACGGAAACATCCGTTCAGAAGGAAAACGCACTCGCTTTGAGTTGGACAGTATTTGGAATTTTTATCATGAAAACGGAATGCTATCAAAGCGCATCACATACAAAATGGAGAGAAAACATGGATACTCCTTCCAGTATAAAATCCATGAAACCAAAGATACGATTGAAAATATCCTAACAGCCAAAGTATTGTATTACGAAGATAAGAAAAACGGAGCATCGGAGTATTATTATCCCGATAACGGAAAACTCCGATATACCACAATTTATAAAGAAGATAAACGCCACGGCTTAACCAAAGAATATTCAACTTCAGGCAACATCATCAATCTATTTGAGTATTACAATGGATTTTTAGTGGAATCAAGCATGGTTAATCGCAAAAATTCAGACAATCAAAAAAATGGAAAGTGGGTTGAGTTTTATCCGGGCGGACAGATTCATATTGAAGCCTATTACCTTGCAGGTCAGATACATGGAATATATCGTGAATATGCCAGAAACGGTAGAATTATCGTTGAACAACAATATCGAAGAGGGGAATTGGTAATTGCCGAGGAAGTGGCGGAAAAAATTGATGCCAAACTCAAGCAATCCTATTATTCCAATGGCAATATTCAATACGAAGGAGCATTTATAGATTCTATCCCGGTAGGATTACATAAACAATACAATCGCAACGGATCCCTCTTAAAAGCGCAAGATTACAATGATTATGGCGAGTTGGAATCAGAAGGAACGCTTTCCAATACTGGCGAAAAAGACAGCGTTTGGACATTTTATTATCCCGATAAATCCATTCGCTCAAAAGGTGCTTTTAAAGATGGAAAACGACACGGCGTCTGGGATTTTTATTTTCCGGACGGTTCGGTTGAACAACGTGGAAAATACAGAGATGGAAAAGCTCACGGCGAATGGATTTGGTATTTTGAAAACGGAAAGATTCTGCGTTTGGAAAATTACAACAAAGGAAAACGAGAAGGTATATTTGTTGAATTTACCATGGAAAGCGATACCATACGGCGCGGAGAATTTTTTGATGGGGTAAAACAAGGCGAATGGTTTTACAATGTTGGTGACCATACCGAAATCGGCACCTATGATTTGGGCTTAAAACAAGGCATTTGGAAACACTATTACAATGGCGAACAATTAATTTTTGAAGGAAAATTTATTGATAATGAACCTGCCGGAATGCATGAATGGTGGTACGCCAACGGAAAACCCGAATTGCGGGGAGAATATATCATGGGAACAAAAGACGGAAACTGGTACAAATACCATCCTGACGGAAATATTTTCTTGATTTATAACTATAAAAACGGTGAACTTTTCAAAATTAACGGAAAACGCTGGGACAAATGGGACAAAAAGCTTAAAGAAGCTGAATAAACTACGAAAATGAAAATAATACCCTTCATAACTGCCATTTTTCTTGCTATTACGTCCATAGCGCAGCCCATTGAAGAGGAGTTTTCTAATGCATTGGACGAAGATGGCAGAACTTTTTTACGCTTCGACACCAAAAGTTCATTTATTGCAAATTCACAAGTTAAATTATGGGGTGTACAACTCGGATTTGACCATAATAATGTCGTTAAATACGGTTTAGGTTTTCATAATTTAAGCAGTACCATAAAGCAGGATTTTTATGTAAATACAAATGGCGTCACCGATACCATTACAACCCAACTGAATTTTGCCTATTTTTCCTTATTTGGTGAATATGTATTTTACGATACCAAGCGATGGGAGGGAAGTTTACCAATTCAAATCGGATTTGGAGGAACAAATTTTGCAGGAAGCCTTAACGACAGCACTTATCTTTTTCACGAAAAATTTGTAATGCATTATGAAGCATCTTTAACTGGTCATTACCGTTTTTTACGCTATTTTGCAATTGGTGCAGGAGTAGGATATCGAATTATGATTATAAATAATAAAAACCTTAACATGCAACTCACAAATCCACTATACACTATCAAACTAAAATTATTTTTAGGAGATTTATTTAAAGATACAAAGGCCTTATTTGTAAATGATGACTAAATTTTTACAATTTAATACAAGTCAAATGAAAGTCATAAACGGATTTTCACTAATTTTGGATGATTAAAATAAAATAAATGAACGATTTTTTAGATCCACATAGCGAACAGTTTCCAAGTCCAGATCGTGAGATAGAAAATATTCTCAGACCATTAAGTTTTAACGATTTTAAGGGACAGGAAGGAATTGTGGAAAATCTTAAAATCTTCGTACAGGCTGCCGGAATGCGTGACGAAGCACTTGACCATGTATTATTACATGGCCCGCCGGGGCTTGGAAAAACAACCCTGGCAAATATTATTGCCAATGAACTTAATGTCGGATTTAAAGTAACATCAGGACCCGTATTGGAAAAACCCGGTGACCTCGCCGGTTTGCTTACGAGTCTGGAAAAACACGATTTACTTTTTATTGATGAAATTCATCGACTGAGCCCAGTTGTAGAAGAATATCTCTATTCTGCAATGGAAGATTTCCGAATCGATATTATGATTGATAAAGGACCGGCCGCTCGCAGTGTTCAACTCAATCTGGATCCTTTTACCCTTATCGGTGCCACAACCCGCAGCGGATTACTTACCAGTCCGCTTAGAGCCCGTTTTGGTATTAATAGCCATTTACAATATTACACGGCAAAAACGCTACAGGGAATTGTCATACGTTCTTCAAATATCCTGAAAGTAACCATCGATGAAAATGCGGCAAAGGAAATTGCTCGCAGAAGCCGTGGTACTCCTCGTATTGCAAACGCACTTTTACGACGTATCAGAGATTTTGCACAAGTAAAGGCAGATGGACATATTCATCTGAAAATTACAAAATATGCTCTGAAAGCTCTAAATATCGACTCCCGGGGCCTCGACGAAATGGATAACCGTATTCTTTTAACCATTATCGATAAATTTAAAGGCGGACCAGTCGGATTGAAAACCATTGCAACCGCTGTAGGAGAGGATGAAGGAACTATCGAGGAAGTTTATGAACCATTTCTAATTATGGAAGGATTCATCAAAAGAACACCACGTGGGAGAGAAGTCACTTCACTGGCATACGAGCATTTGAATAAACAAATCATAAATCCGCATAATCAGTCTAAACTCTTTTAATATCGAAAATTCAATTATGAAACAAATTATCATTACAGCAGTTTTAGTCATTTTTTCAGTAAGCAGTTTTGCTCAAAATTTGCATAGCGATAGCATTGATGTTTTACACTATCACATCAAAATTAACGAAATAAATTACAGTGAATCAATGATTTGGGGACAAACCGATTTAGAAATCGTGCCAAAACAAAACAATACCACCCATTTTAGTCTGGATTTATTGACCATGACTTGCGATTCCATAATTCTCGACAATGCGCTACTTGATTTTTCTCACAATGATACCGTGTTAAATATTTTCTTGAATAATTCGATATCCTCGGATGATACCATTAATATTTCCGTGTATTATCATGGAAATCCGCAACCGGATCCGTATTGGGGAGGATTTTATTTCATGTCAAATTATGCATTCAATCTTGGCGTTGCTTTCGCAGATATCCCACATAATTATGGCAGAGTTTGGTATCCGTGTATTGATGATTTTATCGACCGGGCAACTTATGATTTCAGTATCACAACAGAAACTGACCAACTTGCAGTGTGTAACGGAATACTCACAGATATTGACACCATCGTACAGGAAACCGATTCCAGCTTAGTGCATCATTGGCATATGAGCGACGAAATTCCAACTTATCTGGTTTCCATGTCAGTGGGTGAATATGAAGTTTTGGAATGGACATATCAAGGCATTGAACGAGATATTCCGGTGCAGATTTATCATTATCCTGGAACAGAATCCAATGTTACTGCCTCTTTTGCAAATCTTGATACAACTTGCAAAATTTATGAAACACTATTTGGTCCGTACGAATGGCAACGCATCGGATATACCATTGTACCTTTCAATAATGGAGCCATGGAACATGCCACAAACATTGCTATCGGAAACGGCTTTATTGATGGTACGTTGCAATGGGAAAATTTAATAGCACACGAATTATTTCACCACTGGTTCGGAGATTATATTACCTGCCAACGTGCTGAAGAAATGTGGATTAACGAAGGATGGGCAAAATATGCTGAATCCATTAACGAAGAATTTCTTTATGGGAAAAATGCAGGTAAAAATTATCGTCGTACTGATCACAGTAATGCAATTTTAAATGCACATTTAGATGATGGGGATTTCTACGCACTTAATGCTGTTCCACAAGATGTTACCTATGGAACAACATCCTACTATAAAGGGGCAAGTGTAGTTCATAGTTTAAGAGATTACCTCGGCGATGAACTCTTCTTTCCATCGGTAAAAGCAATGCTGGAACAAAAAGCATTGCAAGATATTTCTTCTGAAGAAATGCGTGATATTTTATCCGCTGAATCGGGTGTAGATTTAACTAATTTCTTTGATAACTGGGTATTTAAACCCGGATTACCTCATTATAAAATAGATTCTGTATTAATAACAAACAATGCAGGTACTTTTGAAGCTAATGTTTTTGTCAAACAACAATTATACGGAAGAAATACCATGTCAGATGGAAACATTATAAACATCGGTTTTATTGATGAAGATTATCAAATTCATGAAAAAAGAATGCAATTTGATGGAGAATTTGGAAATCAACAGTTTGAATTGGATTTTTATCCCATGTTCGCAGCAATTGATGCAAATGAGGACTGTTCTGATGCCAAAATTTCAAAAATTGAAATGATAAAATCCAATGGTTATTGTAATTTAAGTAATTTTCCTGTAACTCTTGAGGTTACAAACTTTGAAGATACATCATGCATATATGTTTCACATCATTTAGGAAAACCAGATGATTTTAAAACACCAATCGAAGGTCTTATTATTGCAAACCATAGATACTTTAATATCCGAGGAGACTTTAATAATAATTGTATTGTTAAAGGTAGCTTTAAATATTTAAATAGTTCATCCCTACTAGGACCATTTCCAAATCTTGATACAGAATTCATAACAAATGATATTGATTCATTACGTTTATTATATAGACCAAATAGATCTTCTGACTGGATTATTATTGAAAATCAAAGCATTTCAACAATGACAAAAAGTATTCGTATTGATGAAGTTTTACCGGGAGAATACACACTTGTCATTTACGATTGGGATGCTTATCATGGCCTTGAGGAAAATACTGCATTTGAAATATCTGTCTATCCAAACCCTTCATCAGGACAAGTAAATATTCAGGCAGATGAAAAATTTGACGGAACATTTTATATCCTCAATACCTTAGGACATGAAATTGTCACCGGACAATTAAATCAAGACAGATCTCAATTTATCTGGAAAGGTAAAAAATCACCCGGCTTATATTTTGTGATTTTCAAAAATAAAAATGGAAAACAAAATACACAAAAGCTTATTATTCAATAAATAATCGTAATATTTTGTGCTGCTCAAAGTTTCGCTAAGCGACAGATATTAGCGATGGGAAGCGAAGCGTTAAATCAAAATATACAAGGCCTCGCTGTACTTCTTTGCATTGCAGGTTGGGGGGAAAAATATCGAACTCTCACTGCCATTCACGACTGGTAACTTGCCTGACGGCAGTCAGGAAACGGCAGGCAGATGTCGAAGTAAAAAAAAATGACAGACGGATATTTTGGTACTTATTAATTCTTGTCAATAAAATAGTTTTGTAGTCATCAGTATTTTAATGATTTTTGTAAACGATATCAAAAAACAACACAATGAATTTTCTAAAAGAATTAACATGGCGCGGAATGATTCACGATTCAATGCCCGGAACAGAAGAATTACTCCATAAAGAAACCGTAAAAGCTTATGTTGGAATCGACCCAACTGCAGATTCACTGCACATTGGGCATCTTGTAGGAATCATGATGTTGAAACATTTGCAATTATCCGGTCATCAACCTATTGTATTACTCGGAGGAGCAACCGGAATGGTAGGAGACCCCTCCGGAAAATCGAAAGAAAGAAATCTTCTGGATGAAAAAGCATTAAGACATAATCAAGCCTGTTTGAAAGCGCAAACTGCCATGTTTTTGGATTTTTCTGAAGAAATACCAAATAAAGCATTGCTTGTTAATAACTACGACTGGATGAAAAATTTCAGTTTCCTGGATTTTGTGCGCGACATCGGAAAACACATCACTGTAAATTACATGATGGCAAAAGATTCAGTAAAAAAACGACTCGCTAAGGATTCAGGTGAAGGTATGTCATTTACTGAATTTTCTTACCAGCTTTTACAAGGATACGATTTTTTACACCTCTATCAGAAGTACGGTTGTAAACTGCAAATGGGTGGCAGCGATCAATGGGGAAACATTACCACAGGAACAGAAATGATTCGCAGAATTGCCAGCGGAGAAGCTTTTGCATTAACTTGCCCCTTGATTACTAAAGCCGATGGAGGAAAATTCGGTAAAACTGAAAGCGGAAACATTTGGCTCGATCCTGAAAAAACAACACCCTACAAATTCTACCAGTTCTGGATGAATGTTTCTGATGAAGATGCTGAAAAATACATTAAAATATTTACTATACTTTCTCAAGATGAAATCAGTAATTTAACTGAACAACATAAAAATGAACCACATTTAAGAATTCTGCAAAAACGCCTTGCAGAAGAAATTACAATCATGGTACATTCCAAGGAAGCATTGGAAATGTCCATCAAAGCATCAAAAATTTTATTCGGTAAATCAACCTCTAAAGACCTCTCACAAATTGATGAAAAAACATTTTTATCCGTCTTTGAAGGTGTTCCCGTACATAGCGTGAAAAATTCATTAATTAATGAAGGCAGAGACGTGTTAACACTACTTTGCGAAGACACAAATATATTCACTTCAAAAGGTGAATTAAGACGACTAATTAAAGGAAACGGACTTTCAATTAATAAGGAAAAAATGACAAATCCAGAAATGCAAATTTCTTATACTTTTGTCATAAATGGAAAATTCATTTTAATCCAAAAAGGAAAGAAAAATTACTTCATTATTCGCTTAACTAATTGATAGCATTTGGATTCAAAAATTAATGCTGAATTTTCACAAGATTTTCACCATATTTAAGTCCAAAAAATAGAGTTCTTTGAAATAAGGTACTATTAATTTGAGGGTTAAACTCAATCCGTTAGAAAATCAAAAAAACGAAAATCTTTCGTTTTCAGATAGTTGTATTATGCAACAAAAAGATTGATTTTATTTATCAACCACTGTTAATTTGTTGATGACTAACAATTAAACAAAAGTATAACAACTGAAAATACTTAAGATTAAAGACTTAGTTTTTCAACATTAAATTCACATTGTATCAATTAAGTTTTGAAAAAAATAAATAAATAAAATTGTAAATTAAAAATCCATAAAAGCATATTAAAAATCCGATGTAAACAAAAAAACTTAGCACAAATTTATTGTTAAGTTTTCAAAATATTATGCACAGAAAATAATGCGTAATTCAAAAAGTTTTTTTAAACTTTAGTACTATTAACAACTGTTAATAAAAACAACAGATCATTCATTTTCAAGTGATAAATATTAACATTATGGTTTAAAACTTACTGAAAAATTAAATAATTTAGATTTTACAAGGGAAAAGCCATAAATTTGCTAACCGTATTAACAAAGTATTATTATCATTATTAATAGTTATAAATTTATAAATAATAATATATATATGAATACTGATAAAATTAAAAAAATTGGTTTTGTTGATGAACCGATTGATAAATCTCTCGATTTGAAGACCGAAATATTACGCCTCAAAAAAGAAAAGAATGCAGTTATTCTTGCACATTTTTATGTAGTACCTGAATTGCAAGATATTGCCGATTTTGTTGGCGATAGTTTAAAACTTTCACAAGAAGCTGCCAGAACCCAAGCCGATGTAATTGTTTTTATTGGTGTGCATTTTATGGCCGAAACCGCAAAAATTCTTTCGCCAAATAAAAAAGTGTTATTGCCTGATTTGAATGCTGGTTGTTCACTTGCTGAATCCGCTCCGGCAGATAAATTTGCCGAGTTTATAACCCATTATCCAAATCACATTATTATTAATTATGTGAATACAACAGCTGCAATAAAAGCACTTTCTGATGTGGTTGTTACCAGTACAAATGCAAAGCAAATTGTAGAAAGTTTTCCTGAAAAACAACCAATTATTTTCGGTCCAGATAAAAATTTAGGGAATTACATTAATTCAGTGACCGGAAGAAATATGGTATTATGGGATGGTGCTTGTCATGTGCATGAAGAATTTTCTGTAGAGGAAATTATTAAACGTAAAGTATCGAATCCAAATGCCAAAGTACTGGCTCATCCTGAATGTGAGAAACCGGTACTTATAATCGCCGATCATGTAGGTTCAACATCTGCTTTGCTTAAATATTCTGCTAAAGATGATGCAAAAACATATATCGTAGCAACTGAAAGCGGAATTATTCATCAAATGAAAAAATTGAGTCCGCATAAAGAATTTATTCCGGCGCCGCCAAAAGATTCAACTTGCGGTTGTAATGATTGTAATTTCATGAAAATGAATTCAATGGAAAAACTTTACAAGTGCCTGAAATACGAATTACCTGAAGTTACTTTGGATGAATTACTTCGCAAAAAAGCTGAAAAACCCATCCGAAAAATGTTGGAAATTTCTGAAAAATTAGGATTATAAACTAATGAAGTTTTTGGGAAGTATTATTGGTATTTTGCTCTTGTTTCAAATTTCGACGTTTGCACAAAATGTTGATAAATTTGAAACGAAAGATTTTATCTACGGAATAAAAACCGGTCCAGGAAAAGTGTTAGAAGCCTACTCAGGAATGCCAAAAACAACTATGTCCTGGTTTTCTTCTTTTGAATTTGCAAAAATTGGTAATGGCTTAAATCAGTGGGAAAAACATCTGAATTTTCCTGAATACGGAGTGGAATTTATGTTTGGAAATCTGAACAATGAATTCCTTGGTGATGTAGTAGGTATTCAGCCCTTTTTAAGATGGCATTTAACAAATATTAAAGCACCCCTAAAACTTAGTTTTACTGGTGGACTTGGATTTTCATATTTTACAAATCCGTATCATCCTTGGACAAATCCTGAAAATGCATTGATTGGAAGTCATATCACAAATTATACCCGTGGGGAAATGGAACTGTCTTACCAATTCAAGCAGATTCGAGTTTTTTGCAGTATTGGTGCATTTCATTTTTCAAACGCACATGTTAAATTGCCAAATATTGGAGGAAATGTACCCGAAATGAAAATTGGATTAATGTATCAGACTAATGAAAATATCGATTTTTATGATATAGTTGATGAATTTGCGGCAAAATGGCAATATGAAATAGGGTTTGCATTGGGAGCACATTCTTACGGCTCATCGGTGAAACCATATGGAGGGCCTGTTTATCCTGTTTATACATTAAAACAGCAAATCGGGAAAAATCTTTCATCAGTATATCGCATAAGTTTCGGATTGAATGTCGGACATTACCGTTCATTTTATCAATTTATTGAAAATAATTTGGTTCCCAATGAAAATCCTTTGAAACAAAGCCTTTATTCCAGTCTGTTTTTCGGACAGGAAATGTGCATGGGCCACGTAGCTTTGTATGGCGAATTTGGTATTGATGTGTTAAAACCATTTTTACGAAATTATGCAGATATCTTTAATAATGAAACAGGATTTTCTGCATTTATTAAAAACTGGAATTCAAATAGGTTAGGCTTAAAATATTATTTACGCGACACAAGAAATAATCAAACAAATATTTCGTTTGGTGTCTTTATCAAAGCTAATTATACACAAGCTGATTTTGTTGAATGTGCAATTAATGTCAGATTTTAAAAATGTGTGCGAAAATTATCCATATTGATGTGTGCGAATCCAGTAATCATGAAGTACTTAACTTTACTGAACTGCTCAAATCACATACTGAATTTGCAATTAGTGCAAAAAAACAAACTGCCGGGCGTGGTATGGGTAAAAATTTATGGCATGCAAGCATGGGAAAAAACATAATTGTGAGCTTTGTAAAATATCCGCGCTTTCTGGCACCGGATAAGCAATTTTATCTTTCTATGATATCAAGCCTTGCCGTTCATGATATAATGGCTGAAATAGGTTTTAAATCACGTATAAAGTGGCCTAATGATATCCTAATCGGAGATAATAAAGTTTGTGGAATACTTATCGAAAACCAGCTCGCCAATGATTCCATTGAGCATACTCGCATTGGAATCGGACTGAATGTCAATGAAACAAAATTTCCTTTCGATATTTCGAATCCAGTATCGCTCATTCAACTTGGTATTGAACATATTTCTCCTGATGATTTAGTTTACGAATTGGCTGATGCCATAGATTCATGGTATTATCGTTTAAAAGAAGGACAATTTTCACAAATTAAAAAACAATATCTCGCTCAGTTAATTGGATATAAAAAATATCGGAAATATCAAGATGCATCAGAACAATTCGAAGCTAAAATTATTGATATCAATGCCCTTGGATATCTTATTTTGCAAGATAAATCGCATAATATCCGTGAATATGAAATGAAATCTGTTAAAATGATTTTCGATTAATTTTTTGTTTAACCCGAGGTTTTTGAAAGTATATATGGAAATTAAACTATTGGCGAAGCAAAGATAAAGCAGAGGTTGATTTTATTATTGATATCATAAAAGATGTAATTCCTGTTTAAGTGAAATACAGAAAATTGACTAAACCTGAAATATCAAGGTCGTTTCGAAGCTTTATTGAAAAATATCAACCCCCAAATGCGTTTATTATAAACAGAAGTTTTAATGATTAAATAAAATTGAATACGACAACCGTATATTTCATTCCGTTTTATGATTTTCCTCAAATTTCAAGTTATTTTTATCATATTGTTCTTTCTTTCATTCCCTAAAATTTTTCGTACATTTACACCACGATAAATTATTGTTAATAATGAATATTCAAAACATACGTAAAGATTTTCCCATTCTGGATCAAAAAATTTATGAGAAACCATTAATATATCTCGATAACGCTGCAACAACCCAAAAACCGGTGCAGGTAATCGAAGCCATGGACGATTTGTATTATCGGCTTAATTCAAATATTCACCGCGGAGTACATTACCTGAGTGAAGAAAGTACTTCAGCACATGAAAATGCAAGAAAGTATATTGCAGATTTTATTCATGCGAAACATACACATGAAGTAATTTTTACCCGTGGAACTACCGAAGCGGTTAATTTGGTTGCATTTAGTTTCGGGGAAAAATACATTCAAGAAGACGATGAAATTTTGATTACGGAAATGGAGCATCACTCCAATTTTGTCCCCTGGCAAATGCTAGCAGAACGGAAGTCAGCAAAATTTAAGGTGTTGCGTTTTGAAGAAGACGGCAGTTTGTCTTTGGAAAAATTCAAATCAGCCATTTCAGAAAAAACTAAAATTATTTCAATTACGCATGTTTCCAATGTTTTAGGGACAATTAATCCCATAAAGGAAATGATACGCATTGCACACGAAGCCGGTGTACCTGTTTTTGTTGATGCCGCACAATCCATACAACATTTACCCGTTGATGTGCAGGATTTAGATTGTGATTTTCTCGCTTTTTCAGGACATAAAATTTATGGTCCTACTGGGATAGGTGTACTGTACGGAAAAGAAAAATACCTTGATGAAATGCCGCCCTATCAAGGAGGAGGAGAAATGATTTCATCGGTTAGTATTGATAAAACGAGCTTTAACGAATTACCGTTTAAATTTGAAGCTGGAACTCCAAATTATGTAGCTGCAATTGGTTTGCATGCAGCTTTAAAATATCTTGAAAATATTGGCTTGCAGGATGTTATGCAGTACGAACACGATTTGTTTGTCTATGCAACCCAACAACTACTTGAAATTGAGGGCTTAAAAATGATAGGTACGGCACAGAAAAAAACTTCTGTTTTATCATTTGTTATGGATGGAATTCATCCTTACGACATGGGAACCATGCTCGATAAAACAGGAATAGCTGTACGTACTGGAACCCATTGTGCCGAACCGATTATGCAACATTACGGGATTTCCGGAACCATTCGCGCATCGGTTGCATTGTATAATACTAAAGCCGAAATTGACCGGCTTATTGAAAATCTAAAAAAAATTCAGTTGATCTTGAGTTAATAAACAAAGTGATTTTTTACTTGTTGAATTCATATTATGAGCATAGAAAAGAAACAAAACGCAATCATTGAAGAATTTTCAGTTTTTGACGACTGGATGGATAAGTACGCCTATCTCGTAGATTTAGGTAATGAACTGGCACCGCTCAGTCCCGAAGAAAAAACAGATGATAATTTGATTGACGGGTGTCAGTCGAAATTATGGATAATCGCTGAATTGCAAAATGGGAAAATGCATTTTAAAACGGATTCTGATGCCATCATTACTAAAGGAATAGCTAGTTTGCTCATTCGTGCAATTGAAGGTGAAACGCCTAAAGATGTTATGAATTCAAAATTATCTTTTATTGATGAAATTGGTTTATATCAGCATCTTTCCCCAACCCGTTCAAATGGTTTGCTGGCTATGACTAAACGAATAAAAGCTTATGCAATTGCATTTAATGCAAAAGCATAAATTTAAAATATATAATTATGAATCAACAAGATATTCAATTAGAAATTGTCAAACAATTAAGAAAAGTATTTGACCCTGAAATACCCGTAAACATTTACGATTTGGGTTTAATTTACCGCATCGATATGGATGATGATAACAATGTGGAGATTGATATGACACTCACTGCTCCGAATTGTCCTATGGCTGAAAGTATCGTCATGATGACCGAAACCGCAGTTTTACGTGCAAAAGGAGTGAATAAGGTGAATGTTAATATTGTCTTTGACCCTCCTTGGGACAAAGATAAAATGAATGATGAAGCCAAACTTGAACTCGGATTATTGTAAAATTTCACTGCATGAAAGAAAGAATAAGCTTAATTGAAAACGCTTGGGAAAAGCGGGAATTGTTGAAAGAAAAAGCAAGCGAAACTGCCATTTTTGATACCATTGAAGATTTGGATAAAGGACGAATTCGTGTTGCGGAACCCGATGAATCATCTGAAACCGGATGGAAAGTAAACGATTGGGTGAAAAAAGCGGTTATTATGTATTTTCTGCTTCGCAAAATGGAAACCTTTGAAGAGGGAATTTTTGAATATCACGATAAAATTCCATTGAAAAAAGGATTTGCTGAAATGGGAGTGAGGGTTGTTCCCGACGCAATTGCGCGATATGGTGCTTACCTGAGTAATGGGGTAATTATGATGCCCTCATATGTGAATATCGGCGCGTGGGTTGGTGAGTATTCTATGGTTGATACCTGGGCTACCGTCGGATCCTGTGCTCAGATTGGTGAGCATGTGCATTTGTCAGGTGGTGTTGGCATTGGTGGAGTTTTAGAGCCTGTGCAAGCAGCTCCTGTAGTTATTGAAGATTACTGTTTTATTGGCTCACGCTGCATAGTGGTTGAAGGCGTACATGTCGAACGAGAAGCAGTACTTGGTGCCAATGTGGTACTAACAGCATCCACAAAAATTATTGATGTTACCGGTGATGAGCCCATGGAAATGAAAGGCAGAATTCCGGCACGTTGCGTTGTTATTCCAGGATCTTATACTAAAAAATTCCCTGCCGGGGAATATCAAGTATCCTGTGCCCTCATTATCGGTAAACGCAAAGCATCTACTGATAAAAAGACATCACTTAATGATGCATTGAGGGAATACAATGTGTCTGCTTAACCTCAAAATCACCAAATTCAATCTAAATCGGTGAATATAATCACCAAATTTGACCTGATTTAGTGATTAATAGTGTTAGGATTTAAAAATTCATTGATATTATTCGGAGAAATTGCTTTAAATTCATAATTGGAATAATTGGCTGCAAAATACGCCGGAACTTTTGATTTTAAAGCCTTTGCATCATTGTATTTGAATTCATAAACGTTTAATTTCCCGTCAGTTTCTTCAATATAATCCAGTTCCACTTGAGTATGTGTTCTCCAAAAGTAAACATTTGTCCAAATTTGATTGTGTGCGAGATATTTTTTTCGTTCTGCAATTAGAAAGTTTTCCCATAGCGCACCTTCATCATTGCGTAAATTAATGTCATTGAAATTAGAAATGAGGGCATTCCGAATCCCATTATCATAAAAATAAATTTTCTTTCCGCGTTTTATTTCATTTCGTGAATTTCTGCTAAACGCATTAAGACGGAAAATTACATATGCTTTTTCGAGCAAATCAATGTATTTTTCAACCGTGATTTTATCAATACCTAAAGTTCGACTTAATTCATTGTAAGAAACTTCACTACCCAATTGTAATGCTAATGCTTGCAGGAGTTTAATCAGTGTATCGGAATGTCTTATATTTGCCCAAATCAACACATCTTTATACAAATAAGCGCTTGTAAGTTGATTCAATAATTCTTTTTCATTTCCGGGATTCATTACAATTTCCGGATAATATCCGTAAATCAACCGATTTTTGAGCATTTTGGTTTCTTCCCAAATACCATGATGTTGACATAACTCTCCATAAGACATCGGGAATAATTGATATTCCCACTTTCTTCCGGTCAAAGGTTCAGCAGTTTTATTCGCTAAATCAAAAGAGGAGGAACCGGTTGCAATCAGTTTAATTTCCGGTAAATGATCTGTAATAAGCTTTAATTTAAGCCCAATATCTGGAATGGCTTGCGCTTCGTCAATGATTACGTATTGATATGGTTTTAAAAAGGTTTTAAAACGATTGACAGAGGCTTCATTAAATAAATTTTGACTGTCCTGATCATCCCCATTTAGCCAAAGTACAGAGGGTTTTTTTTCAAAAATTGACCTTAGCAAGGTGGTTTTTCCTGTTTGCCTTGGTCCAAAAATTAATATGGCTTTATTATCTGAAAGTTTATTTTTTATGTGTTGACTTAGCAATCGAGCAATCATAATTTGTCTTTTTGTAAAGATAGTCATTTTTTACAAAATCACCAAATTCAATCTAAATCGGTGAATTTAATCACCAAATTTGACCTAATTTAGTGATTGTTATTCTTTGCTAAGTTGTCGATTTGCTTCTAGCACCTCCTTGGCTTTCAAAAAATCATCATCAATACGATGAATAATGGGATAAAATCCTTCATCATTTAACATATTACGAGCAATGCTTGCATAAAGCTGAATCTCAACATATAGGCGTGATTCATTCATTTTCTGTTCGGAAAATTCAATGCCGGATTCCTTAACAAATCCAACAAACTCATCAAAAACACGTTTAGATTTCAGATGAGCTTCAAGGCTTTTCGCATTGGAATATTGACTTAAAACATCACGATGTACACGGGTATATTCAAAGGCAAACTCATAGACCAGGTTGCGGTTTTGAATTTCGAAATACAAATCATTCATGCTTGTATCTATCGGTACAAAAATATCCGGCATAATGCCTCCGCCACCATAAACAATACGTCCTTCGACAGTATAATATTTTAAGGAATCGTTAAACTGCACGGAATCAACCGATGTCAATTCACCATTGGCATAACGGTCGATAATATCACTATAATAATCATCTAAATCATTTCCGTAATCTTTCTGTATGCATCTTCCGGAAGGAGTGTAATACCGGGCAATGGTTAATCGCAATGCAGAACCGTCATCAAATTGTACCGGTTCCTGAACTAATCCTTTCCCAAAAGACCGGTGCCCGATAATCCACCCGCGGTCATTATCCTGAATCGCACCTGCAACAATTTCACTTGCTGAAGCAGAAAATTCATTGATAAGTACAGCAAGATACAAATTCACACATCGGCGATAATTATCGGTTGACATGGTTTCAATTTTACCATGCTTACGACCTTGAGTATAAACAATCATTTTTCCTTCTGGCAAAAATTCATCTGCAATTTTTGTTGCTGCATCCATAATGCCGCCGGTATTTGAGCGCAAATCCAAAATTAATTTTTGCATTCCCTTTGTTTTCAGCGAAGTAACTGCATTAATAAACTCAGTGTATGTCGTATGCGAAAAACTTGATATTTTGATATATCCGATTTTGCTAGTGGCCATATATGCTACATCAACACTGTAAATTGGAATTTTGTCTCGGACAATTTTAAAGTCAATCAACCCATTGGTTCCTCGTCGAAGTACACTTACTTTTACTGTGGTTCCTTTTTCGCCTTTAAGCATTTTCATGACATCCTGCGTGTTAATATCCACTCCGGCAATGCGTGTATCGTCAACGCTTATAATCTGATCTCCCGGTAATAATCCGGATTTTTGAGATGGGCCTCCTGAAATTACGTGCAAAACCTGAAGCGTATCATTTTTCATATTAAACTGAATGCCTATACCTTCAAAGCTTCCTTCTAACGGTTCATTCATTGCTTTAAGGTCTTTTGCGGGAATATAAACGGAGTGTGGGTCAAGTTGCTCCAGAAATTTCGGAATGGCTTGTTCAATGATTTCGGCTTTGGCAACCGTGTCCACGTAATTCTCCGAAATGAAATCCAGCATTGCATTCAATTTGTTGGATTTTGATTGTTCCACTGCAAACATGGATCGGTTTTCATGCGTCATTAAACCGGCAATAAAAATTCCTGCCAGAACAGATATTGCAATAATAATCGGGAGAAATATAGAACGTTTATTCATTCGTATCCATTTTAAAATGTACCACTTCAACACCAGCACGAGCTAAAAGTTCAAGCCCTTCGTTTTTAGAATATTTTTCAATAAACACAACACGTACAATTCCTGCCTGAATAATCAATTTTGAACATTCTATGCACGGAGATGTCGTAACATATAGGGTTGCATTTTCACTGTTGTTTCCGGATTTTGCAACTTTAGTAATGGCATTGGCTTCCGCATGTAAAACATAAGGTTTCGTCTTATTATGTTCGTTTTCACATTCATTTTCAAAACCTACGGGAGTTCCGTTATAACCATCAGAAATAATCATACGGTCTTTAACAATTAATGCTCCGACTTGGCGCCGTATGCAGTAAGAATTTTTTGCCCAAATTTGTGCCATCTGCAGATAATGCAGGTCAAACTGCCTTTGTTTTTCAGGATTCGGATGTTTAGTCATCGCTGTACAGTTTATATGTAAAAAAAAGCCCTCTTTCGAGGGCTTGTACCCAGAGCCGGGGTCGAACCGGCACGGTATTGCTACCACTGGTGTTTGAGACCAGCGCGTCTACCAATTCCGCCATCTGGGCAAAAATTTAGTGTGCAAATATAACCAAAAGATTTCGAGAAGCACAATTCTTTCAAGCTTTTTTGTGTTAATTTGGGCTTTCTTTAACATAATTGACTTTAAACTGTCCGCCACATGATTTCTGACAATAATCAAGATGTTGATTTTAGAATATGTTACTTTATTCCGTGAATTATGCTTATTTTTGATGAAATTACAATTTTATGGAAAAGAAACTCTTTCTTCTTGACGCTTATGCATTGATTTATAGAAGCTATTATGCGTTTATACGGAATCCTCGCATCAATTCAAAAGGACTGAACACCTCCGCCATGTTTGGGTTTGTGAATACACTTGAGGAGGTACTCAAAAAAGAGGAGCCAACACATATTGCTGTGGTATTTGATCCTCCGGGACCAACTTTTCGCAATGAAATGTATTCGGAGTATAAAGCCAATCGTGATGCGACTCCTGAAGACATCAAAATAGCCATTCCCTACATCAAGAATATCCTGAAATCGTACAATATTCCGGTGATTGAAAAAGAAGGCTTCGAAGCAGATGATGTGGTAGGCAGTTTGGCGCGCATGGCAGCAAAGGAGGATTTTACCGTTTACATGATGACATCAGATAAGGATTATGCACAGTTGGTAACTGATAAGGTGTTTATGTATAAACCTCGGCGCTCGGGAGAAAAAGAAAACACCGTAATGAAGATTCCTGAAGTTTTGGAAAAATTTAGCATAGAAAAACCCGAACAAGTAATTGATATCCTTGCGCTTTGGGGAGACAGCTCGGATAATGTTCCCGGAGCGCCCGGAGTAGGTGAAAAAACAGCCATTAAATTGATTGCAGAATTTGGCTCCGTTGAAAATCTTTTGGATAATACGGACCAACTGAAAGGGAAACAAAAAGAAAATATTGAAGCGAATAAAAAGCAAATTCTACTTTCAAAAAAACTCGTTACAATTGAGCAGGAAGTCCCTTTGAATGTGGATTTCATCCGTTTTAAATATGAGGCGCTCGATAAGGAGCAGCTTAAATCAATTTTTGATGAGCTTGAATTTAACACACTTTCACAACGGATTCTTGGAGCACCGGCAAAACTGAAACCGGGGGCTCAGGGGTCTTTGTTTGACTTTCCTACGGATGATACGGAAACGGAGCAGGCAGAAACATTATTCGGCAAACGAACCGTCAATACTGAAAATCCCGATTATATTTTAGTTGATACACCGTATTTACGTAAAAATTTGATTTTAGAATTATCAAGATCCAAAGCATTTGCTGTTGATACTGAAACCAACAGCCTAAACCCGCATAATGCAAAACTAACAGGCATGTCTTTTTGTTTGAAAGCGGGGAAAGCCTGGTATGTTATGATGCCGAAAACAGAAACGGAAAAACAGGCGATTGTAGAGGAATTTAAACCGGTGCTTGAGAATCCGGATATCATGAAAATCGGGCAAAATATCAAATACGATATGCTTGTTTTGCGGAATTATGATGTCAACATTCAGGGAACACTTTTTGATACCATGATTGCGCATTATTTACTGCATCCTGAATTGCGTCATAATATGGATTTTATGGCTGATACCTTACTCAATTATGAGCCCATTTCCATCGAAGGCCTGATTGGGAAAAAGGGGAAAAACCAAAAATCCATGGATGATGTACCGTTGGAAGAAATCAGCATTTATGCTGCTGAAGATGCTGACATCACCTTACAATTGAAAGAAATTCTGGATCCAAAATTAAAATCAGCTGGATTGTATGATTTGTTTTATGATGTAGAATGTCCCTTAATTTACGTGCTTGCTGATATGGAATTTGTCGGGGTGCATTTGGATGTGGATCAGCTGAATGTTTATGCAAAAAAACTCAGTGAAGAATTACAAGATATCGAAACAAAAATCTATGAGCTTACTGAACATGAATTCAATATCAGCTCACCGAAACAATTAGGCGAAATACTGTTTGACCGTTTAAAAATTACAGACAAACCGCCTAAAACTAAAACCAAACAATATTCAACCTCAGAAGAAACTTTGCAAAAACTAAGTGATAAACATCCTGTGATAGCGGAAATTTTGGAGTTTCGCTCGGTGAAAAAGTTGTTATCAACTTACGTGGAAGCCCTGCCAAAATTGATAAACGAGCATACAGGTCGTATTCACACATCATTTAATCAAACCGTGGCTGCGACAGGACGTTTAAGCTCAAACAATCCAAATTTACAGAATATTCCAATTCGAGAAAAGCGTGGTCGGGAAATCCGTAAAGCGTTTACTGCAAGCGATGAAAACCATGTGTTTTTGTCTGCCGATTATTCGCAAATAGAGCTTCGTTTAATGGCACATATGAGTCAGGATAAGCACATGTTGAGAGCATTTCAAACTGCCGATACAGATATTCATGCTGCAACCGCCGCCAACGTATTTAAAGTGGATGTTTCTAACGTAACGCGCGAACAACGTTCTAAAGCAAAAACCGCCAATTTTGGAATAATTTACGGAATTTCTGCTTTTGGCTTATCTCAACGATTAAATATCCCGCGAACGGAAGCAAAACAATTAATTGACGATTACTTTGAAAGTTTTCCCGGCGTAAAAATATATATGGATGCTTGCATTGAGAAAGCCAAAAAAGATGAATTTGTAGAAACAATTATGGGTAGAAAGCGCTTTTTACCGGATATTAATTCGCGAAACGGTGTTGTGCGTGGCATGGCTGAAAGAAATGCAATCAATGCGCCCATACAGGGTTCTGCTGCAGATATTATTAAAGTAGCAATGATTAATATTTTTCGGCGCATACAAAAAGAAGGACTCTCAGCCCGTTTGAATTTACAAGTGCATGATGAGTTGAATTTTGAATGCCCGGTGGATGAAAAAGATCAATTGGCAGAAATTGTGAAATATGAAATGGAAAATGCAGTGCATCTCTCAGTGCCGCTAACAGTGGATCTTGGTGTAGGAAAAGATTGGTTAGAAGCGCATTAACCAAGTGTTAGGAGTTAGGTGCTAGGTGTTAGGAGCTGGGAAACTGTACTAAACGACAAGCTTTCTGCCAAAGATAGAATCAGATAAACAAAAGGTTTTTTTATTTGAAATTTTTACCTTTACTGCATGAATATTATTGCAAATCAAGTATTGGTTCTTGGTCTGATAACGCTTGTCGGATACCTTGCATTTGTGCTAAAAGCTGTTAATAAGGATACTAATCAGGCATTGGTGCGAGTAATAATGAAAGTTACTTTACCTCTGCTCTTGTTTACCACTTTTGCTAATTTGGAAACCGATGGCAAAACATTAATCAATGGATTGGTGATTTTTGTGTTTGGAGCACTGACTGTTTTTGTGTTTTATATTTTATCGAGTTGCTCAGGTCGCATTTTAAAACTTGATGTGCAGAATAAGGCTTTACATAAAGCGCATACGATGTTTGGAAATGTTGTATTTTTAGGCTTTCCACTCATGGATGCATTGCTCCCGGGAGGTAAAGGATTACTCTATGCAGCGCTCTTTCAGCTTGGTCAAGCTGTTTTATTGTGGACTTGGGGAGTTGTTTTAATGAGTAAAGCGTCTGATAGTTCTAGTAAACGTTCTTGGAGATACTTACTTAATTTAAACACCTTGGCATTTGCGCTGGGTTTTCTATTTTATTTTTCCGGAATTAAACTTCCGTTTGTATTTAATAAAGCCTTTTCGGGAATTGGACACACAACGATTTATCTTTCAATGGTCTATGTTGGGGCCGTTTTGGCTCAGGTAAAACTCGTTTCTCTGGTTAAAAATTTCAGGTCTTACTTTCTTTCATTTAATAAGTTGCTCCTTGGTCCGGCAATTGTTGCTGCAATATTGTATGCATTGCAGTTTGCCGGTTTACAATGGATGGACACCGATGCCATTGTTGTTATCGTCCTTCAAGCCGGCATGCCCAGTATGATTATTGTGTCTGTCATTGCGCGTGAACTTGGTCTGAACGATTTTCAAGCAACACAGAATATTTTTGTTACCACAGTACTCAGCTTGGGAACATTGCCCTTATTATATTATTTGATGACCATCATATTTTAAATCATCAAAACATTTATAAATAATCATTTAACCCGAAAAATTCACCGCAAATAGTTAGATGTTAATACCGATTGTGAATC
>CAYOUD010000026.1:0-23389 GCA_964407055.1 uncultured Bacteroidales bacterium
ACCTTGCATCTTATTCATTAAATTTGTTTCTTGAAAGAAAAGAATTAATAGAAGGTTCCTAAAGGTTAATATTGAAAATTTAATGAATAATTGCTTTTCTAATGTTTAAAAGCATAAAGTCGTTTTATTTATTCATAATATGTGTGTTTTAGTAATGTATTTTACTCTTTTTGTAAAAAATTTATTTTTTAAAGCTAATAAAAAGTTAGTATCCTGATATGTGATAAATATCATTGTTAATTTGTATATAATAAAATATATTTAAGTAATTATTAGTTTTAGTATTCATTAAAATACAATGTTATGAGTAAATACGCAGATAAAGCAAATGCAGTTTTCGAATTTATTGGAAAATTATCAAAAGAAAACCCCGAAATTGCTTAAGGGTTTGGTACAATGCATCATGCTACAGCTGAAGATACAGCATTGTCGGTAAAGCAAAAAGAGTTAATCGCACTTGGTATTGCAATTACTATTCGTTGCGAAGGATGTATTGCATGTCACGTAAAAGATGCACTCAAAAAAGGTGCAACTAAAGAAGAAATTGTAGATACAATTGGTGTTGCTATTGTAATGGGTGGTGGTCCATCCGTTGTTTACGGAGACATCGCTTACAAAGCAATGGAAGAAATGATGTAATTCATTTAAGGCTTAAAATAGTGCAGGGGCTGTCATTGACAGTCCCTGTTTTTTTTGTTTTTATTAATTTGTTCTTATCCGTTAATATTTTCTTAATTGAAAATGAACAATTTGCACGAAATTGTGTTTCATATCTCGAAACTAAATTGATATAAAAATGAAAACATTATATCAAAAATACCTGTATGGGTTAGAAAAATTACGAGATATTCCTTTGTTATTATTGCGATTGATTCTTGCTTATGGCTTTTTCCAACCAGCTATAATGAAAATGAAAGATTTTAATGGCATTGCACAATGGTTTGATAGTATGAACTATCCGTTTCCGTTGGTAAGTGCTTATTTGGCAGGAATTACAGAACTGTTGGGAGTGATACTTTTGCTCCTTGGTTTAGGAACCCGCATTATTAGTTTGCCGCTCATGTTTGTTATGGCAGTTGCTGTTTTTAATGTGCATTGGGAGGGCGGATTTTCTGCCGCAAATAATGGTTTTGAAATTCCGCTGTATTACATGTTAATGTTACTGACATTGACTGTCTTCGGCTCTGGACGAATTAGTGTGGATTATTTGATTAAACGATTTTCTAAAAAATAAAACAGTAGTTTTTCGGTGGCTTCGGCTTCGCTCAGCCACCACCCACGACGAAACCACCCGTATTATACACTAAGTTCATTGGAATATTCATTAGTTCAAATTAGTATAAAATGAATTGTTTCGGCAATTTTGATTCACAATCGGTATTACACTCTAAACCGAACAACGGTAATGCCATCCCCACCAAAACGGATGTCTTCATCCTGAAAGGATTGAATCTCTTGCCGTTTCGATAAATAATCACGAATAATATTTCGCAAAATCCCGCCTCCTTTTCCATGCAGTATCTTTACTTCTTTTGCACCGTTGACAACTGCATTGTCGCAAAATACAATCAATTCATTCAATGCCTCATCGGCACGTTTACCTCTCAAATCAATGTGGTCTTTGAAATTTAAAATTCGCTCGTAATAGGCTGCTCCGCTTGGTTGTTCGCTTTTATGCTTATCCGATTGTTTTTGCTTACTTAGTTCTGCTTTTGATTTTGGGATTGTTGTTAGTAAATTTCCTAAACGCACAACGTAGGATTTGTCGCTCATATCAATAACTTCACCTTGTTTCTCAAGATGGAAAATAAACACAGTGGAGCCAATGCGAATAGTATCTGCTGGTTTTGTGGTTTTCGTTTGTGTTCTGGATTCCGGGTTCCTGGCGCTTATTGTGTTTTCAAAGTTTTTTAGTTCAGGAGGAAGTTTGTCTTTAGTGGAATTTGTTTGTTTGATTTTTTGCTGCTCAGCATCCAGTTTTCGACGTGCTTCTCTTGTCTTTTCTTTATCCGCTTGTGCTTCTTTTATTTTTCGAATGGTGTTTTCAATTTCACGATTCGCATCGTTAATCATTTTCTGAGCCTTTTTCTGAGCTTCATTAATAATTTGCTTCTCTTTCCGTTTAAAACTCTCATAGGCAACAGCATTTCGATTTAATTCAGCATCTATTTTTTTCTGTTCTAACTGAATTTCTTTGCGCTTATCTTCCCAATATCGCTTGTCGCGGATAACTTGTCTTAAGTGTTTGTCAAAGCTGTATTGGTCTTTCCCGACTTTTGAACGTGCAAGTTCAATAATTGCTTGTGGGATCCCGCTTCGATGCGCAATTTCAAAACTGTGTGATGAACCGGGAATACCAGTTTCAAGTTGAAATAAGGGTTCCATGTTTTTTGCGTCAATCAGCATGGCTGCATTTTCAACGCCGGGATAATTGCTTGCAAAGTGCTTGAGATTTGTGTAATGGGTTGTGATAATCCCGCATGCTTCTTGGTCAACTAATTGCTGTAACATGGCTTCGGCAATTGCTGAGCCCATTTCAGGATCGGTTCCGCCTCCAAATTCGTCAATCAATATCAACGCGCCAGATTTGGCATGTTTTAACATGTGTTTCATGTTTTTCAAATGGGAGCTGTAGGTGCTCAGGTCGTTTTCTATGCTTTGGTCGTCTCCCAAATCAATGAAAATATCTGACATAACTGCGATTTCAGTATTTCCGCCAACAGGAATCTGAAGTCCGCATTGCACCATGTATTGCAGCAATCCGATTGTTTGAAGGCTCACACTTTTCCCGCCGGCATTTGGTCCTGAAATGACAAAAAACCGAGTAGATTGTGTAAATTCAATGGTAAATGGAATCACTTCACGGTTTTGTCCTTTGAAATTTAAAAACAGAATGGGATGCCGGGCTTTATGATACTTCATGTTTAAATCATCAACAATTGCAGGCGATATCGCTTCCAGCGCAATGGAAAGTTTTGCTTTTGTGCGGTGAAAATCAATTTCGGTAAATTGTGTGAAACAATGCAATAATTCTCCTTGGTATTCACGGATATCATCGGTTAATTTACTCAAAATTCGTAGTTTTTCTTGATGAATGAGTGCTTCCGTGTTTCGAATCTGATTGTTGATTACCGAAAAGGCTTCTGGAACTACGTAAACGGTTTTCCCAGAGCCGGATTCCCCGATAATGTATCCCGGGATTTTTCGTTTGTGTGAGATTTCCACCGGAATAGCGCGTTGTCCGTCAATAATTGCAACTGAAGTGTCCGAAGATGACCAGCCGCTGTCCGTTGACTTGCGCATGATTTGCTCCATGTTGCGACGGATTTTTTGTTCCAGTTGCGAAAGCTCCTCGATAAGATTTTGTAGCGCTTTGCTGGCGGATGATTTCATCTCGCCCTTCGTGTTAAATACTTGCCGAATCCGGTCTTTAACCCATTTTGGATATTCTGTGTTTGCAAAAATTGTTTTTAATAACGGAATTTTTTTTTCGGATAATTTGTTGCAATATCGTTGTACGGCTTGAAAATTTTCTAGAAAAGCATGCAAATCCCGAAAATCCTGTTCTGATAATACGGAGTTTTTGTCCTCCAGTTTGTGCAGGGCGCGCGATAAATCCGGGAAATCTCCGATCGGAAAACTGTCATGAAACATTAATATTTGCTTCATTTCTTCAGTAAATTCAATGAAATGCTGAATGGCTTCTTTGTTAGTCATGAAGTGCATGTCCTGTATTTTCTGATGAGTAGCAGGACTCAGACAATTTGCAATTAATTTTTTTCGCAGTTTGTCAAAACCGAGTTTCGCTTCAAATTGTTCCGGATAAATCATGGGGCAAAGATACAAATCTGCCTGATAATCACATGCGGCAAATATTTTCAATTCTGAATTTTGTAAATTCAATATCAGAGAATACAGATAAATTCCTCAGAATATGTATTTTTGCATCAAATACTTAAAGAATGATTCGATTAAGTCTGATATTGAGTTTTCTCTCACTGATAGTTCTGGCTTCTTGCAAAAAGTCGCCAGATGTGTTTTCTGTATCGATTATGAATGAAAGAGAAGATACAATTATTGTTGAAAAATATTTTGCTAGCGATGGCGTGCCCCATGAGATTTCGGTGATGCCGAAACAATCCCAATTTATGTTTCAAAAAGAAGGGGAGTGGCGCGGAGTTGAAGTGGAGAACCGCTTACGTTATGATTCTTTGATTTTTATTGTGGACTCTTTACGGATATTTGTTTCTGCCGATTCTTCAAGTTATTTTCAGCCAAACCCATTTCAGCATGCATCGGTTTGGAAGCAAGAAATGGAAATTGATGAGGACGGAAATGATAAGGCAGTTTATTTTCTGAGTATTCCCGAGGATTCTGTTTTGTTACAATAATATATTGAAAATGAGAATTTTAATTCCTTTGTTTGTCGCTTTGTTTATCGTTTTGATTTCTGCATGTCATCCTACCAATGCTTACCGGGAAACCACACCTCATGCTTTGCGTGCAGCAAGACAGACAAATACAGGAACGGTGTCAGTTACTTCGGAAACCACCCCGGGAATTGAAAAAACGCCGGTTAAGGGAACGATTGATATCGCAATTGAGGGTCAATTAAATATTTGGGAATTACCCATTGTTGATTCATTGATTGATTTTGCCAGAAAACATCTCGGAACCCCCTACAAGTGGGCGGGAACAACACCTGGTGGATTTGATTGCAGTGGTTTTGTTTATTATGTGTTTCATCATTTTAATATTATGATTCCTCGAATGCCTACTGATATTGCCAAAGGCCGAGAACGTTTATCACTCGATGAATTACAACCCGGAGATTTTGCCTATTTTAAAGGTCGTAATTTGAATTCTGACCGCATTGGGCATATTGCCTTGGTTACTGAAAAAACCGAAAACGGTTTCCGTATGATACATGCTTCAACCTCACAAGGAATTATTGAAAATAATTATGATGATTTCACGTATTGGAAAGCAAGATTTCTATTTGGTACACGCATGAATAAAGCGGAACTAATGCATGAATAGTAATCTATTCAACAATCAAACGCTTACTGATTATTTCTTTTTCAGTTGATACTCTTAAGATATAAATTCCTGAAAACCAATTTGATAAATCGATTTTATTGAGTCCGTTATAAACCGTAATTCGTTTAATCTGCTTTCCTGTTAGGTCATACACTTCAATGAGTCCATCACTATTTACTTCGATTGTTAGCTCATTAATAGCAGGATTCGGGTAAAGTTTAAACTCATCATAATTAATATTTGAAAGCGTGTTAGATTGTGAAACCGCTTCAATATTATCAATCGAAATTTCCGCAACAATTGCATCCCCCTGTGCTGATGTACTTTCACTATGCAATATCCGTAGCGTTGCAATATTACCAAATACTGTATTATAATCGGTTGTACCTGTAACTAGCGTAAGTTCAGATTCAGCAATCGGGAATTCAAGAAGCTGGTCTGTCGAACCTGAAGGGACTTCAATTGCATTTGTGCAGGCATACCAAGTGCCGGAATTTGCATCGGGGCCATTCCCAAGTGCAACACGCATGGATAAATCTTCACTCGATGAATTGCTGATATGCATTCGAATATGTGTGATGTTTTCACTCAAATAATCGCTTGACCATTGTGCCTGGTTAAAAGTAACTAGTTTTCCGCCACTGCTCATTCCATCTGCAGTAAGCACTAATTCACCATTAGTTGCTGTCCCTCTCAGCCATCCATCAGTACCATCAGTAAATTCATCAATTTGTCCCAATGTTATTTGTGCAAAAGATAAAAAGGGAAGTATCAATAAAAATATGATTGTTGTGTGTAGTTTTTTCATAGTCAGTATTCTAAATCTTTAAAGAATAACATTTGTTTTTGAAAATGGTTCGTTATCTTTGAGGAACATTATCTATCAAAAATTATACCATGAAAGACTTCAAGTACAAAGTAAAAATGAAAGCCGAAATGGTGGATGTTTGGATGGCGTTTACATCCGCTTCCTCTATGGAATTATGGACAGGTTATTATGCTGATTTCAAACCCGAACCGGGTTCTGAATTCTCACTCTGGGAAGGTGATATTACCGGAAAAGTGCTGGAAGTTGTCCCTAATGAAAAGCTCGTTGAACAGTGGTATTTTGAAGGTGAGAATGTGGAATCCATTGCGACATTAAAGTTTTTTCAGGAAAAAAATAAAGTGACAGTGGAATTGAGTCACATAAATATACCTGATGATGCTTATGAAAACATTATGGATGGCTGGGTGGAGTATTATCTTGGCGGCATTAAAACTTTTGTGGAAGTCGGGTAGGGGAATTTGCTGTTTTTTAGTCTGAAATTTCATTTGCTTTCAGCATTTTATTATCTTAGCATATTGTATTTAGAACTCGTTATTCTGAATTTTTGATTTTAGATTAAAACCCAATATGAAGATGAAAAAATCTGTCTTGCTGCTTGTGCTTTCTCTGTTTGTAATTTCCGCCTTTGCTCAAACCCGTCCGCATGATGCGTATTTTATGGAGGAGCAAGGCTATTTCATCAATCCAAATGCTGTTGTGGATGGTTATGTTTTCACGGATAATTTTAGCAATACATTGTACTATTTGCAACAAGGACAGCTTAAAAAATTGTTGTCTGCACCGGGTTGTGGGAGATATTTTACGGTTTCCCCGGATGGAAAGCAAGTTGGTTTCAAGTACATTACGAAAACCGGACAACGGCCTGCGATTATCAATCTCGAAACAGAAACAATGCAGTTTTTGCATGATGAGGTTTCCTTTTGCGGACAAGTGGGATTTACTGCACGATCCAATTATTTTACAGTTGGCAATGAATTGATAATTAATGCGACGGATGCAAAGTCACAACGAATTACTTTGCCAAATTATTCAAATATTGTCAGCATTTCCAATAATCATCAGTATTTGGTGTATTCGACTCCCAATGATAAATTAATTTTAATGAATTTGTCTGACCGTAGCACTAAACGTTTGTCCGAATCGGGTAAAATGAGTGTTTATCCCCAGTTTTCACCGGATGGAGATAAAATTCTATTCCAATCCAACGAGATGTATGTGTATGATATTGTAAATGAGAAGTTGCAGAATCTTGGACATGGGTTGAGTCCTAAATGGGCTCCCGATTCACAGCACGTATTATTTACGAAACAGCAAACTGAAAGCTATGCCCTGACAGAATCTGATCTTTATCGTTGTGATTATCGAAACAAACAACACGAACAAATTACCAATACATCTGAAATAAATGAACAGCATGCGATATTTGCCTCCGACAATGAGATCCTTTTTACCGATTATGCTGAAAATGCAATTTATTCATTAAATCTTGAGAATCATTCCCAAACATTGATTTACAAACATGATGATGACTTGGAGATTGAGTTTTTTGAGCTGCCAGCAACAAAGTCGGAACAGTTAATTCCGGGTTCAGTGCCATACACGCATCAGGTTTATGATACTCCCGATGCGCATTATGGACACGGGTCATGTGCTCCAACTTGCGCGATTTTGGCGCTTTCCTATTACAATAGATTGCCCAAATGGCCGACAATAATAACAAAACTTTATCCACATAATAGTGATTACGGCGCTTATGTTTCTGTTCGGTACCGATTTAATGAGAATTATTTTGAGGAGAGTGAAACCACTTCAGGTGGAGACCTTGCTTATGGCGGTTACGGCTACATGTGGGGATTGGGTTCTCCCAACTCACAAATGTTGAATTATCTTGAGCTGCATTATATTGAATCTTCTCAGCTTTGGAATAATTCAGTGACCTGGGAAAGTGTGATTTCTGAAATTGATGCAGATTACCTATTGCCTATGTGTGTTATGCTTACTGATGCCGGACATCTTATCTTGGCAAAGGGATACATCGAAAACCAACATACTTTAATTTTTAGTGAGCCTTACGGAGATAAAAACACGCCAAGTTGGCCCAGTTATGACGGACAAAAAGTGTATTACGATTGGCCCGGATACAATAACGGGTATCAGAATCTTGACTATAGTGGAGCATATGGCGTGATTGCCTGGACAATTACTGCACATACAAGTGAAGTTGAATACAACAATCTGGTGATAGATAATGATTATTACAATCATGGATTTGAAATGAACAACAGCGAGAATGGAAGTACACAGCGATATTTCAGAGATGTGAATGCCGGGTATAATAATCACGCATGGTACACGATCACAATGGCTGATGAATCAGATATTTGCTATGTCAAATGGATACCGACACCTGAGGAGGAAGGGTATTATGAAATTTCTGCGTATATACCTTCAAGCTTTGCAGATGCTGAAGCTGCTCCATACAAAATCTCTGATGCGAATGGGGAACACACTGTGGTTATCAATCAAAATGAGTATTCTGATGAATGGGTGAGTCTGGGAACGTTTGAATATCAGTCTGGTGCCGACTTCTACACCTATCTTGGCGACTCCACCGGAATTGATGGGCAAAGCATTGCTTATGATGCCGTAAAGTATGATTATATTCCTTCGCCGGTGGCATCTTTTGAGCTCGAAACGCAAGATTTTTGCGTTGGTGAAGCAATTGTATTTACAAACACATCTGAAAATGCAGATACATATATCTGGTCTTTTCCAGAAGCAACCAATGAATCCAGTAACGAATTGAATCCGGAGGTCATTTATGATGCACCGGGTGTTTACTCTTTGAGTTTAACCGCGCAGGGAAGTATGGAATCAGATTTGATTGAAATTGATGATTTTATTACAATTCACGAAGCGCCGACAGCATATTTTACTGTCAATAGTTTCGAACTATTTTTACCTGAAGCCCTTGCTGTATTTAACAATTCATCTGTAAACGCAGAAAACTATTTCTGGGATTTCGACGATGGGAGTAACTCGGATGACATTAATCCATATCATTATTATGCCGCAGAAGGAAATTATCAAGTGAGTTTAACCGCCTCCAATCCCTGGTGTGATTATTCTGTCTATGAACTTGATGCTGAAATTACGGTATTCGGATCGACCTCAATATCTGATAATGAAAATTACGATTTGTGGCTATATCCAAATCCTGTGATTGATAAATTGAAGTTTTTATGCGCTGTCCCGTTTAAACGGATACAAATTTTTAATACAAGTGGCGATTTGGTGTATTCCTCTGAAGAGATAACATATGAAATTCAGGTGTCAGATTTTCCTGCCGGACTTTATTTTGTTCTGATTGAAACCGAAAATGACCTGCTGAAAACTCAATTTGTAAAACTTGGTAAACAATAAATTGAAGGACTCAATTTTATGTTACTTTTGCGATTATAATGATTGTAATCATTTTTTCAGTATTAAGTAATTGTTAAATTTGTTGCATTGACTAATTAATTCGTGATTCGATATGGAATATTCCATTTTTGACCTGTTGAAACTATTTGGGGCTTTAGGTTTGTTTTTATTCGGAATGAAGCTGATGAGTGAATCGCTTCAAAAAGTGGCAGGGGACAGGTTGAGAAATATCCTGTCAGCGATGACATCCAATCGGTTTAAGGGAATTTTTACCGGGTTCTTAATCACTGCAATCATTCAATCTTCTTCTGCGACAACAGTGATGCTCGTTAGTTTTGTTAATGCCGGACTCGTTACCTTTACTGAATCAATTGGGGTTATTATGGGTTCAAATATCGGAACGACAGTAACTGCCTGGTTGATTTCTATCCTTGGGTTTAAAATTGATATTAGCTTGCTTGTTCTTCCTTTAATTGGAATAACGTTCCCTTTGTTGTTTTCAAAAAAAGCAAATCGGTATAACTGGGGAATGGTTATTATGGGTTTTGCACTGATTTTTATCGGTCTGGATTTTCTGAATCACTCAACGCCTGATATTAATAACAATCCGGAAATTCTCCAATTTCTAACTAATTTTTCTGACAAAGGATTCTCTTCTGTCCTGATTTTCATCTTGATTGGTGCAATTCTGACAACGATTATTCAATCCTCAAGTGCAAGCTTGGCACTTACGCTTGTTATGTGTTTTAATGGATGGATATCTTACGAAATGGCTGCTGCAATGGTGCTGGGGCAAAATATCGGCACCACTATTACAGCAAACCTTGCTGCTTTAGTTGCCAATACTTCCGCCAAACGGACTGCAATGGCGCATTTATTCTTTAATTTATTTGGTGTTTTACTTGTTCTGCCTTTCTTTTCCGGTTTCCTTGAATTGATTAGTGATATTGCTGTACGAAATGGACTTGCTTCTCCTTATAATATTGATGGACAAACTGCTGAGCAAACCGCTGCAGCAATTCCGGTGGCATTAGCTATTTTTCATACTGTGTTTAATTTGCTGAATACAGTAATTCTGTTTTGGTTTGTTAAACCCATTGAACGACTTATTGTCCGTGTTATTAAACAGAAAGAAGATGATGAAGAATTTAAACTACAATATATCAGCACCGGTTTGCTTTCAACAATTGATTTGTCGATTTTACAGGCACGAAAGGAGCTAATGGTTTTTACCGAGAAAGTTGAAAAAATGTTTTGCCGGACACAGATGCTCTTAAATGAAAAATCCTCAAAGCAGATTATTAAGTATCAGGAAAAAATCAAGAAAACCGAAGGTATGGCAGATCAATTTGAAGTGGAGATTACTGCTTATCTTGCTGAAGTGTCTAAACAGGAACTCTCGCAATCATCTGCAGAAAGTATTAACAGAATGCTTCAGATTACTACCCAAATTGAAAGCATTGCTGATGCATGCTACACCATTTCGAAAACAATTGACAGAAAAATGGTATCGAAAATTAAATTTGATGAATCATTAATTCAGGGTCTGGGGAGTTTTTCTGAAGAGGTTGCTAAACAATTTGACTTGATGCTTGATGTTATCCGGGATCCGGAACTTAAAATTGATTTGTATAAGGTTAAGACAATGATGAAGGAGATTCGTAATGCGCATGAAAAGCTTCAACAAGAACACTTTAAAAATCTGAAAAATGGGGTTTATAAAACTAAAGTGGGGGTAATATATGCTGATACCTATGCTGAATTATTGAGAATTGGGGATTTGGCAAATCATGTGGTTCGTTTGCTTGCTTCGCAAGATGGGGTAAAACACGATATATAGCCTATTTTATTTGGATCGTTAAAACAGGAATTCCCGTGTAGAAACGGAAATTCCTGTTTTCGTACTTTTTATTCCTGTATTAAGACAGGGTTAACCCGGAAAATTCACGCTTGCGATTTTTTTTGCAATGAGTGCTGTTCATGCACAAAGTGCCGGACAATCTGAAAATCAAACGTCGCTTTCTGAAGGAACGACTAAAGCGCCAATGGCGACTGTAACATTTGCTCAGAAGCCTCAGCCTTCTCAACTTATCCTAAAAGTAAAAATGCTTTGTCAAGGAGATGAGCGTTTAACAGAAATGGTCATCGCTGAAATCTACAAACAAAAAGATTTGCAAATTAAAGATGTGATTACAGATACTGATTTTAGCCTTTTTAATTGTATGTAGCCTGTCCGTTCAGTTCCTTTATGCACAGTTAAATTATACGAGCAGTTTTGATGGATGTAGTGGCTCAACATGTTTAGGTAATGATGTTACTTGGACATTAACCCGCATTATTCACCGCTTTTTATAAAAATACAAAAAAGCAACTAATTATCAACCATTTACATTGTTTATCCAAAAGCAGTAGCATACCCAAATTTGGGTGTTGCTTGCGATTGTCTTTGTGCATCTACTGCGTTGCTAACTCATTGTAATACATTTGTATAACTGCAAAGTTAGACGCCTTGTATCTACACAAAGCTAATCGCATGAATAATGCGGGTTAAGTGGGTTAAGCTCATTTTCTAGCTTTAATTCCACATATTCATGTAATGATAATGCATTCAGGGATAATTTGTATGATTCAAATGACAGGGAAGTATTAACGAGTGGCATTATTGGACAGTCAAATGGTACGTCTGTAGCATTTAGTTTTGATGCAAAAGCAATTGATTACACAACTCAGGTCGCAGTGGGTGAGGGAGATTGTACTTTTACAGGTTACTGGTCAGCAGATGGTACGAACTGGACTCCCATAAACATACTAAATAGTTTATCCTCATCCAGTTGCAATACCTACACATATAATTCATTTACGCCCACATTCGGTGAGGATGTTTACGTTCGTATTGAAGCGCAATGGGTAGTGGGTGATTTTTATGTAGTGATTGATGATGTTAGTGTGGTACAAAGCCCTGATGGATCTTGTGACTACTCCAACATTATTTCTGGTAAACGTCAGTCAGGAGGGTTGAATATCAACCTTTTTCCAAACCCATTTAGCGATATGATAAATCTGGAATTCAGTCATGTGACAGAATCTCAGGATGTATTGATTCAGTTGTATGATGAACTTGGAAAACTTGTGTTTATTCAAAGCTTGAGTTTGGTGGATTATAATTCTGCATTTCAATTGCAATTGAAACATCTTCCGGAATCAATTTATTTAATGAAGCTTATATCACCAATACATACGTATAGTTATAAGCTAATCAGGAAAAACTAGTTCATAGCTTCTTGTTTGCTTTGAATTCCACAAAAGAGCCTGTTTAGATGCAGACTCTTTTTTATTGGTTATTGCCAAAATGCAAAACAGCGCAAAAACAATGCTTGCAATTCCGTTAAGCGTTCCAAAAGCAAGATTGATACGTGAAATATCCTTTGGCGTTACTATTAAATGTTGGTAAATCAGTAAGAGACTAAATAGTGCAGCTCCGATCAAATACAACAGATTCGGGATATAAAACCAGCCGATTGAAAACAAAACGATAATGCTAATTAAATGTGTAACTGCTGATAAAATTAATGCATTTTTTCTGCCAATTTTTGAGGGAATGCTGTGTAGTTTTTTGTTTTTGTCAAAACCTTCATCTTGTAAAGCGTAAATAATGTCAAATCCGGCTGTCCAGAACAAAACCATTGTGGAAAGCAGTACCGGCAAAATTTCAAATTCAGCACTTACCACTAAAAAGGCTGCTGTCGGTGCAATCGCTAAACCTAATCCCAATACATAATGTGATAAACTGGTAAATCGTTTGGTGTATGAATATCCTAAAACAATAAGTATAGCAACCGGAGACAAGGCAAAAACTAGTGGATTTATCAAAAAGCAGACAACGAAAAATGCAAGGATATTGATAATAACAAAAATTAGTGCTTGGCGAGGTTTAATTACTCCGGCTGGAATTTCCCGTTGAGCTGTTCGTGGATTTTTTGTATCAATTCTTGCGTCTGCCCAGCGATTGAATGCCATGGCTGCGTTTCTCGCTAAGACCATACACAAAACCACGAATAATAATTGATGCCACTGATAATCGTATTCGTAATAATGAGATGCCATGAAAAATCCGGTGATGGCAAATGGCAGGGCGAATATGCTATGGCTGAATTTCACCAATGACGCATAATTCACTATCTTTGATTTTCGTTTTTTTATCATATTAATTGCAAAAGTAATGAAATCTGTGCATTCTGCATCATTTTGGAAAACAAGATACGCCTTGGAGCCTCATCCGGAGGGTGGCTTTTATAAAGAAATTTATCGAAGTAGTTTGGATATTAATGTTCCTTGGGCTGAACAACGGGCTGCATCAACAGGAATTGTTTATCTTTTGGAAAATCAAAATAAATCGGCATTCCACAGAATCAAATCTGATGAATTGTGGCATTTTTACGATGGAAATTCAAGTGTGCTGATTCATTGTATTGCGCCTGACGGTAGCTATACAAAGCTTAAGCTCGGATATGATACCGACGCCTTGCCTTGTCAAATTGTGTCTGCCGGAACTTGGTTTGCCGCTGAATTGTCTGAAAACGAAAATGCATTTGCTTTGTCAGGCTGTACCGTAAGTCCGGGATTTTGTTTTGATGATTTTGAAATGGCTGACCCAATTCGACTTATGGAGGAATTCACGGAACATAAAAAAATCATTCAGCGTTTTACCGATTTAAATTAATAAAGCATATGCATTCATTAAAATATACTTTTTTCGGTTTGCTTATCGCGATAACGCTGTTTTTTTTGTGGGCATTGAGCTTACCTTCAGTGCTTCATGTGCAACAAAGCAAAACCTATCAATCCGATGTTGATGTGTTATTTGCCGAATTATCCGATTTCCATAAGTGGATAGATTGGTTTCCATGGATGGATGAGGGAATGCAATTTGAAATTGTGAATGCGAAAGCAACTCCCGGGCATAAATTATCCTGGACGCATCCTGAACAGGGGAGTGGTTATATTGAAATTTTTTCGATTGAAAAACCGACCGAAATCGAGCAAAATTTGCAATTCAATGAAAGCAGTGAAGTTTTGAAATCTGATTTTCGCCTGATTGAAAAACAAACCGGAGGCACAGAAATTGTTTGGACAATTTCAAATGATGAAAAGTATCCGTATCCGCTTGGCAGAGTGCGCGCTTTTGTTATTCGGAAAATGAGCGAAAAAAATATGCAGCAAGCGCTGGATGATATCCCGTTTCATTTGGAAATATCTGATTAATAAAGGTTAATGTTTTCTACTCGTTGAATGATATCCGTTAAATTTCCTTGATTCGTGTTTTTGTAGTTGATTTTAATCTCAAACAAAGACATATTATCCGGATAACTAAGTTCGATAATTTTGGCAAAATCTTCTCCTTGGTAGTGAATGTCAGGAAAGCAGATTAGTCGATTGCCGGTTTGTGATAGGATATCTACATCACCCATGTTTTCTGAATACAGTGCTTCTCCTTCTGTTGTGCCGTATTCCCAAACCTGCTCAACTTGCATGTTTGTTTCATAAATTTTATATTCAACTGCTCTGCTGAAATTTGCTGAGGCATTTCCGTATTGACGATTTTTGCCGTTATCAAAGCTTAAAATATTCCCGTTTGATAACAACTTGATGCAATGTTGTCCCCAGGTCCAGTCAAAATCACTTTCTGAAGCGGTTCCATTTTGAATTTCTTCGCTGTAAGGAGTGCCTGAGTTATCAATAGCGGTAAGCAAATAGTCAGCAGTTTGTAAAATCCCGTTTCCATCTTGCCCACTTTGTCCCCAGTTTTGATGTGGCGCTAAAATCCATTGTAAATCATTATTTCTGTCTGTTTTAAAAACGGCTTGGTTTTTTCCTGAAATGATGTAGGTGTCATCGGTTCTGCTGTAGCGAATGCCATTCATTTGTAGCCAATCTCCTGGGGCTGTAGCGTTAGAATTTCTGTCAACATCTAAAATTTCACGCATATCCCACTCTTGAATCATGCTGCCGGTGTTTCGGTTCAGCTCGATAAAGTAATCGGCTCGGCTCGAATATATACCTTGTTCTATTTCAATCTGACTTCCCGTTTTTGTAACACAGGCGGCAAAGTTTCCGTTGGGTAATTCAACTCCATCATTATGAAAATCATATCCTTGTTGGAAAATCTCATTTTTTATTTCTCCAAGCAAGGAATATTCTCGCAAATAATTTCCACTTCCAATAAGCAGATATCCGTTTTCTAATGTTTCTAATGGGGCACCGATAGAAGTGAAATCGCTAAGATCCATATACCATCTGATTGCACCCTCACTATCTACAATAATCGGCATTTGTTGATAGGAATCATTCTCGGCAAGCAACAGATTGCATAAAATCATTTCTGTTTCTTGAGTGCCCGGACTGCTTGTTTCAATCGTGATTTCAGGGAAGTTGTCAGGTAAAGCTTCGGTTGTTATCGCTATGGTGTCTATTGCATATTTTCCGTCTGCGGCTTCGAGTGTTATTTCTATAAGATTGGTTGTGTCAGAATATAGCCCAAGAATTGGGATTTCCATTGCGGATGTCATTTCTGGAAATTCATGAGCAATTGGATTGTCTCCTAAAATTCGTAAATTAACGGAAACCTGTGTGTTGCTTTCAAAACTAGCAATTGCGGTGAGCGGTGCAATACCTGATGGATTTTGAGTGATTTCTAAACCGGTATTATTCCCGATAAGTGATTCGATACTTAGTAGATTTGGATTTTCATTTTCATCCTTTTTGCAGCCATTTAAAACGATGAGTGAAAGAGCAAAACAAAAGATAAGAATTAATTGTAAGCGTTTCATAAACAGATTTTTGCATAAATGTAGCAAAAAAATAAGTTTTGAAACAAAAAAACTGAGAATTTAGCTGTGCGGTTGATCTTACTAGAGTTGTAAAATCTTGCGATAGGCTATATTCTCAGAGAATTTGATTTTTTATTGCGACTATTTATTGTGCTGCAATTAATTTACCAGAACCATTATTGTTATAAGTGAGCTCAATCGGATTTTTCGGAGTAATACACATTGCCGGATCCGTTAATACTTACTGCAAGTGATTCAACTGCGAAGACTTCTACATTACCTGTACCATTAATTTTTATAGTGCTTTCTTGCGAGATGAAATTTAATCCATTAAAATCCCCGGTACCGTCAATATCAAATTCTGAACGCTCATACTCGCCATCCAAATGCAAAATTCCTGTGCCATCCATGTCCACATATAAATCGGAAGCGTTTCCGCTCAAAAACATGTCTCCTGTTCCGTCAGATTCGAGTGTTACGAACTCAGCATAATCCCATGTGAAATCAATGTTTCCGGTACCATCAATGCTCAGATTAAGTGGCGAATCAAGTTGAAACCGTTCTGTGCCCACAATATTTCCTGTGCCTTTTGAACTCAGGGATTGAATTTCTGGTGCAGCAACATATACCGTAATCGGTTTTCTCGCACACAGATTGTAGGATTTGATTGCATCAATGTACAGGGTGTTGTTATATACATAGACTTCAATAAATTCCATGAGGTTTTCTTGCGCTTCAAGTATGATTTTCTGGCTTTCAGATTGGCTGATTTCCAAATTGATGATGCTGTTAAGTTCAATTGCATCAAAGCTGCGAGTTGTGATCGTTTTTTGCTCTAAATCACCGGTTTCGCGAATTGTGGGGCATCATGCATGCATGATTGCATGACAAAAAGAAGTGACATTGATAATGTCATAATAATTCCGATTCGTTTCATGAGTTTCATTTTAAATTTTGTTCATTTTATTTTTTTCTTTGGCAAGATACATGCCGATTTCTAACCCATGACGCCTGAAACGGGAAATTGTTACATGATTTTTTGGTATTTATAAATTTATTAACAGCGTATTATTTGTTCTTTAACAGATGGAGTTCTTTTAATCAATTGGTGGAAGTCCTTCGTAGGAATCGCCTTCAATGATTGTGAATCTGACTTTGTTTTCATCAACTTGTCTGTCAAAAAACATAACAGCATTCAGATGGTCAATTTCATGTTGAAAAATGTGAGCCGTATATTGGTGATTAATACGTTCAATCACCTGTTCTCCAGATTCTGTATAATATTCAACATCCACCCAAATTGCACGATATGAAAATCCTTCGATTTCCGGATAATCATCGCCGCTTGGAACAGATAAACATCCATCATTCTTGTAAACTACAGTATCAGAATAATTAACAATTCTCGGATTGTAATACACTTCCCAAGGATGCATAATACCACCAATATCGTAGCGTTGTACCCAAATAACACGTCGGTTAATTCCAACTTGTGGTGCGGCAATACCAACCCCACTTTCAGTTCCAACCGTATATTGCATGCGTTCAACGAGATAATCAAGATTTTCTTCATCAAAAAGAACATTCGTTGAAGGAGTTCTCAGGATGATGCTGTCAGGTTGTTCGAAAATATTCATTACGGGCATGCTGCTATTGGAAGCCGAGGATATTATGGTGTCATTTTCAGCTTGTGTAAATGGAATGGCTGTTGATGCCTGATGCATTTCAAGGGCGTGTGATTCTCCACAGCTATTATAAGCCCAAATGAATAATTTGTAATTTGTTCCGGGAATTACATCGGTAATCATTTGAGTTGTTGTGCCAATATCCAATGCTACTTCATAATTATTAGTGTAGGCATATTTATAGCCATCACAATTGGCAACACCTGTCCACTTCCAAGTAATCTCATTTTCTCCGGGAGTTATTTCATCCAATTCTGGAGTTGAGGCTTGCAAGTTAGTTAAATGCGTAAAATCAAAGCTGACAACTTCATTGCCTTCTGGTTGCGCTGTTGTAATTGTTGATTCAGTCGCTCCACATGCTGTAACCCAGGCAGTAAAATTCAATTGGTCGCCGGCAGTAAATGTGAATGCATTTGTTTTTTGAATTTTGTTTTTTGTTTCACTGATTGCTCCGATATGTTCTATGCGTGCTTTGTTTCCCGTATTACCACTATGCATAAGTTGTAAATTTGTACTTTGGTCAGCGGATTGAATTTTTACCATATATTGGGCATTGGAACCGGCATGAAATTTAAATTGTTGTAAGCCGCTTCCGCAGATAATTTCCTCATTAAGTATGGATTTGCCCTGAATATCAAAAACAGAAAAACGAACTGATTTTTTCGGGACAT
Organism: uncultured Bacteroidales bacterium; assembly: GCA_964407055.1. GTDB lineage: Bacteria > Bacteroidota > Bacteroidia > Bacteroidales > ML635J-15 > JAQIBY01. Next base: position 18,476 of record CAYOUD010000026.1, read on the forward strand.
ATAATTCAATGATGCTAAATGTATCAAAGGGATTAGGATAGTTTGCTGTGACACTTAATTGATTTTTTCCATAAAGCGGGGCGATGCTTGATAACATGTTTAGATTGAGCGTGGTGTAAGGATAATAAATCATGGTATCGCAGGATGCTGTGATATTTTCCACAAGCACAGAATCCAATACTAATTGGTTGCTGTTTTGATTAATTTCTAAATTGATTTCGATGCTTTCCTGTGCAAATAAGCTGATGCTTAGGAAACTAATCAAGATTACAAGGTTTAATTTTTTCATGATAAATAGTTTTAATCCTAGAATTATGTGAACTTCGAACGGCTTTAATAATATCAGGATAAATGTAATCAAAAAAATTATTGCATAAAAGGTTCTTTTGTCAGAATTATAGATGCGAATTGTCAGAATTTACATAAGTGATTGTCATGCAATTACTTGATGCTAATTTTGTAATCATTTACGCATTTCCTGCTATGGTTTTGATGTTCATGAATTCACGGAATCCCTCTTCAGAAAGTTCTCGTCCGTAGCCGCTTTCTTTTACTCCTCCAAAGGGCAGGCGTGGGTCTGATTTTACAAAATCGTTGATAAATACAGCACCGGATTCAATTGCTTCGGCAATATATTCAGCTTTTTCCTGATTTTTTGAAAATACGGCAGCGCCAAGTCCAAATACGGTATCATTTGCAATGCGGATAGCTTCCTCGTCATTCTTAACTCGAATGACAGATGCAACAGGGCCAAACAGCTCTTCATCATACGCAGGCATCCCGGGTTTTACGTTCGTGAGTATTGTCGGAGGATAAAATGCGCCTTGCATGTCTGGGATTTCACCTCCCAAAATACACGTTGCACCTGCTTCTATAGATTTCATTACCTGATAATGTAAATCGTCCCTGAAACTGGTGTTAGCAAGTGGTCCTATTTTTGTGCTTTCATCCATCGGATTTCCTGCCTTAACTGCTTTCATCGCTAGCTTGAACGCTTGCAGGAAATCATCATAAACCGCATCATGCACTAAAAAACGTTTTGCTCCGATGCAGGATTGTCCCGCATTTAGTAAGCGTCCGGTAGCGCATTTTTCAGCAGCAAGTGAAATGTCAGCATCAGCTAATATTAGGTAGGGATCGCTGCCGCCCAGTTCTAATACCGTTTTCTTTAAGGATTTCCCTGCTGCTTCTGCAACTTTTTTCCCGGCTTCAGTACTTCCTGTGAGTGTGACACCTGCAATACGTTTATCTCTAATTATTTTTGATGTTTCCGAACCTCGAATCAATACCGATTGAAAAACTCCATTCGGGAAACCGGCGCTCCCAAATACTTCCTGAATAGCCAGAGAACACGCGCTGACATTGCTAGCATGTTTTAAAATCCCGGTATTTCCTGTCATTAGGTTTGGAGCCGCAAAGCGGAATACTTGCCAAAATGGAAAATTCCAAGGCATTATTGCTAAAATCGAACCGATTGGCTGGTAAATGACTTTGGAAATTGATTGTTCTGTTTTTATGGATTTGGGTTTCATAAATTCAGAAGCTTTTTCTGCATAATAATCACATACCCAGGCCGATTTTTCAACCTCTGCCTTAGCTTCAGTAATGCATTTGCCCATTTCCTTGCACATGATTTCAGCATATTTTGATTTATTCTTACGAAGTATTTCTGCTGCTCGCTTCATTAGCAATGAGCGTTCTTTTATTGAAACATGTTTCCAAGAATGGTAGGCATTGACGGAATTGGCTAATAGTTTGTCAATTTGCGCGTCGTTATGGCTTGCATATTCCTCAATAATTACTCCGTTTAACGGATTTATGCTTTTTAAACTCATGATGGAATTTTTTATGATTTTGGTATGAAAATACAAAATTACGACAATTTCAAAGAAAAAACAGGAGGTTTTTTGTCCAAGAATTTTCGTTTTTTTAACAACGTAGCAATAATGCAAAAAAAAACGGTGAAAATCTGTTTTTCACCGCCTTTAGATTTACTAAAACTAAAAATTTATGGTTCTAAAATTATCCTCCCATCGTTCTGAATGATGTCCCATTTAGGGTAATGTCGTATGGAGTTATACTCAATACTGGAACTGAAGAATTGTTTAGCATTTGTTGTGCATAAGAGCCCATCAACATGTTTGTCCAGGCTTTTATTTGTTCAGTCATGATAACAATTAGATTTGCCTCGATCGTTTTTGCATATTCAATCGTAATGTCAGTAATATTTTCGCCAACAATCAAGCTGCTTTGATATTTCACATCGCGCTCGTCAAAATATTTTGATACTTGTCTAGCATATAAATTTAGTGTGTTATGAATCCCTTCGCCAGTTGAAGACGTAACTTTAAGGATGTGAACCTCTGCATCAAAATGCTTGGCAATGCTAGCAACAATTGGCACCTTTTCACGGGTTTCTTTGGTGATATCTATTGGCATAACAATAGTTTTTGGCTTGCTGTGCTTTTGATTCACACCAATGGAAATGACAGGGCGGATTGTTCCCTCAACAATCCGGTAAGTGTTACTTCCAATGAAAAAATTGCTCCAACCAGATTCCCCGTGTGTTGTGCAAATTATCATTGAATCATCATAGGCTTCAGCTTGTTCTGCAATTTCTTCAAATACTCTGCCTTTTTTTATGATAAAGTTGAACTTACAAGCCTTATGAAATTTGTTCGCGTATTTTTTTTGGAGTTCTATAAATTGCTTTTCTAAACTTTCCTTTTCTTTTTTCTCAGAAATCCAATGATTTGACGCTTTTTTTGTTTGTACATAAACCATTTGTACATCTGATTTGTATTTGTTTGCCCAAATACTTGCATAATCCAATGCAACAAGTGATTCTTCTGAAAAATCAATAGGTACGATAATTTTTTTCATGTGCCTTTTTTTTTAAATATAATTTGCACTAAAATACATAATTTGTTTGAAAAATACTAACTTTAGCGAAAATATGTCAGTGAAAAGAAAATACTTTGCAATTGGTCTGATGTCTGGAACTTCTTTGGATGGGCTTGACATTGTAGCTTGTAGCTTTTTACAGCAGGATGAAGGCTATTCATTTCAAATTGAAGCCGCAGATTGTGTTACCTATTCATCGCACTGGAAGGAAAGGCTAAGTACAGCGCATAAATTAAAACAGGATGCTTTAAATTCCTTGGATATTGCTTTTGGAAAATATTGCGGTAAAGTGATTCGTGGTTTTTTAATCGATAGGCAAATTCCGGTATCAAGCATTGATTTGATTGCCTCTCACGGGCATACAATCTTTCATGACCCGGAGCAACATTTAACCAGACAAGTTGGATCTGGAATTGAAATTGTCAGAGAAACTGGGATTCCCGTAGTCTCTGATTTTCGCTCACAGGATGTTGTAATGGGTGGTCAGGGAGCACCATTAGTACCTATTGGTGATCGCTTGCTGTTTTCAAAATATAATCAATGCCTGAATCTTGGGGGTTTTTCAAATATCTCCTACGAGAAAGGTGGAAAAAGAATAGCCTTCGATATTTCACCGGTTAATTTCGTGTTGAATTACCTTGCAGATTTAATCGACTATCAGTATGATAGAGATGGTGAAATTGCGCGCAGCGGAAAACTTTTGCCGGAATTGTATGATGCGTTGGAAGCTTTGGACTATTACCATCAAAAACCACCAAAATCATTAAGTAGGGAGTGGGTTGAAAAATCAGTTTTCCCTTTGTTTAATAGGAATGATTATTCAGTACCAGATTTGCTGCATACTTTTGTAATGCATACAACCACAAGGATTAATTCTGTTTTGTCAGGGAAAGTTCTGGTGACTGGTGGCGGTTCAAAAAATGCTTATTTGATCGAGTTGATGAATCAGAAATCAAATGTAGAATTGATTATTCCTGATGAACAAATTGTAGATTATAAAGAGGCATTCGTGTTTGCTTTACTTGGCGTTTTGCGTTTTGAAAATCGAATAAATGTGCTGGCATCCGTAACAGGCGCTCCCAAAGACCATTCAGCTGGAACGATTTTCAAGCCATAAAAAAACTTTATTAATCGCTATCTTTGCAATATGAATAAACTTGAAAAACGTTTTGTTCAGCAGTTTTATGCCCAGATAGGAGCATGCATCCATGCGCATGATATGTTGCAGGAAAATGACAAAGTTTGTGTGGGTTTATCCGGAGGAAAAGATAGTTTAGCCTTGTTGCAAACCCTCGCCGGACGTCGTAAGTTTTCAAAAATAAAATACCAATTAATTGCCCTACATATTGATGTGCAAGAAGTCCCTTATAAAGTTGATAATCAGTGGTTGCAGCAATTCTGTGATAATCTTGAAGTTCCTTTAATTATTGAAAAACTGTCGGTTGATTTTAGTCAAACGACCAAAGATTCAACCTGTTTTTATTGCTCATGGAATCGCAGAAAGCGTTTGTTTGAGATGACAAAAAGTTTGGATGCTAACAAACTGGCTTTAGGACATCATCGCGATGATGCCTTGGAAACCATGATGCTGAATATGATTTCTTATGGGACATTGTCTTCCATGCCGGGAAAATTAAGCATGTTTGAAGGTCGCATCATGCTTATCCGACCCATGCTGGATATTAGTAGCTCAGACAGTCAGCGCTTTGCGGATATTCATCAGTTTCCTTCCGAACAAAAAAAATGTCCCTACGAAAATACAACCCGTCGGTTTGAAATGCGTGATTTGTTGAATGATATTCAAACAAAATTTCCTGAAGCAAAAGTCAATATGTACAAAGCGTTATCCAATATTTATCTGGATTACCTGCCCGCTGCTAACAAAGAAACAGCCGTAATTCGTGATCCGAGATGTAACTAGGAACCCTAGGGTTGCGATTTGTCGCAGCCCTACGGTAATCAATCATTCCCCGCTAAATTTCTATCGCGCATCCTTTAGAAAAGGTCTTA
>CAYOUD010000027.1:0-22384 GCA_964407055.1 uncultured Bacteroidales bacterium
GCCTGCCGAAGGGTTGCTTGAGCTATGCCGAGTGCAGCCAAAATTATTAAAATTTTATTGCATTATCCCGATAGTGCTTCATAAAATTTCATTGTCGATGAAAAACGCTGAAAATCTTGATGCGAAAGAATTATTAGAAGTCCCCCTTAAATATAAATGGTTTGATTTCGGTTTGGTCCGATTGATACAATACTGACCGGAACTCCGGTTTCTTGTTCAACAAACGCAATATATTCCAAGAGTGCTTGTGGAAATTCAGCTTCAGATTTCATTTTATCCAGCGGACAATTCCAGCCTTTCAGCTCAGTATAAACCGGCTCGGCGTCTTCAAGTTTGTATGGAATTTCGGTCGTTTCTTTTCCGTTAACCTGATAGGAAGTTGCAATTTTTATGGTATCAAAACCGTCCAGAACATCTGCTTTTGTCATGATTAATTTCGTAACTCCGTTGAGCATGATGCTATATTTCAGAGCAACCATATCTAACCAGCCACAACGTCTTGGACGCCCGGTTGTTGAGCCGTATTCATGTCCTTGGTCTCTTAATTTTTGACCATCATCATCGAATAATTCAGTGGGGAATGGTCCGCTCCCTACGCGTGTGCAATAGGCTTTAAAAATACCAAACACTTCGCCGACTTTATGCGGTGAAATCCCCAGTCCCGTAGAAACACCTGCACATACAGTATTGGAGCTTGTTACGAAAGGGTAGGAGCCATAATCAATGTCGAGCATTGAACCTTGTGCACCTTCAGCCAGAACTGTTCTTCCGGCACTCAATTCGCTTTGAATGAAATATTCCGTGTTAATGATTTTTAATTTGCTAAGATAATTGACGGCATCCATCCATTCAGTTTCCATTGCTTTAGGGGGAAGTTCTCCGTTGAAACTATTCAGCAGTATTTTATGATGTTCGACAAGCTGTTTATATCGCTCCGTAAAATCTGACAATAGGATATCTCCGACGCGCAATCCCAAACGTGCTGTTTTATCGGTGTAGCAAGGCCCGATTCCCTTTAATGTACTCCCAATTTTACTGTCGCCTTTGCGGTTTTCGTAAGCGGCATCAAGTAAGCGGTGGGTTGGCAAAATTAGGCTTGCTTTATCTGAGATAATCAGATTTTTTGTTGCATTGGCACCTAAAGCTTCAGCATCCTGAATTTCTTTTCGCAAAATGATGGGGTCAATAACGACACCATTTCCGATGATATTCATTTTGTCGGGATGAAAAATTCCGCTGGGAATAATGTGCAATACATGTTTTATTTCATTGAATTCAAGACTGTGTCCTGCATTTGGCCCACCTTGAAAACGAGCAATGTTTTGATAATTCGGGCTTAATACATCTACAATTTTCCCCTTGCCTTCGTCGCCCCATTGAAGACCCAGTAATACATCAGTTTTTATCATATCGTTTCATTCATTATCTGGAATGCTCCGGTTTATTTCTTTTTGCAATCTGAGCAAAGCCCGTAAAAATACAAAGAATGATACGAAACATCAAAATCATTTCTCATACTAATTTCTGATTGGATTTCATTGACGCGTGTGTCGCAAAACTCGATTACTTTTCCGCATTTAGTACAGATTAAATGGTCGTGCTCCTTGCAATCATAAGCCTTCTCATAGGTAGAGATATTTTGTCCAAATTGATGCTTTATCACCAATCGTGATTCTAAAAGTAAATCAATTGTGTTGTACAATGTTGCACGACTCACACGGTAATTTTTATTTTTCATTTTGATATAGAGTGTCTCAATATCAAAATGCCCGGAGTTTGAATAAATCTCTTCTAAAATGGCAAAACGCTCGGGAGTTTTTCGATGTTTTGTTTTTTCAAGATATTCGGTAAATACCTTTTTTACATGTTGGCTTTGATTTTCTGCCATAATATCTAATTTTAATTAAAATTAAATAAAATTAAATAAAAATAGAGATATGACAATGAAAAAAGTAGATTATTTTGCAAAAATTTGATTTTTAATGGATTTTTGTTAGAATTTACGATAATAAATTCAGCATGGTGGATGTGAGAAATCTCAAACGTTTTATCTGTCAATCGTGAATTTTTTCTTAACCTGCATTATTCATGGAATGCCCGTTTGTGCAGATTTGAATTATCTAACCCGTATTATTCATGCGATTCCCTTTGTGTAGATTTGAATTATCTAAACCCGCAGTCATATTTTTATATGCAAATACGCTTAATTTTGCGATGAATAATGCTGGCTAAATCTGCATGAGTGGTTTATTATTCTCCAATTTGAATTTTTGTGATGACCTTGCAAGATTTCGGCACATGTTTTTTTATGCGTTTCATTTGTTGTTCAGATAATGATGTCCCGCTGAGATTAATATATTCCAATTCGTCAAGCGATTTAATAATTTTATTTGGTATTTTATTTACGTTGGTACGGGATATGTCGAGATGCTTTAAGCTTTTTAGTTGCTCTGCTGATCCTGGAATTTCTGATATTTTAGTATGGCGACAGTCAAGGTATTGCAGTTTTGATAGCTCCCCAAGATTGTCTGGTAGGGCTTGAATATTTGTGTTATTAATTTCAAGATGTTTGAGATTTACAAGTTTCGTAAAGGATGCCGGGAGTTGGGCAATCTCGTTGTCGTTTAGTTTTAGTGTCTCCAGATTTTGCAATTCGCCAATTGTTTCGGGTAATTCGGTTATTGCAGTATAAGAGATATCCATAGTTTTAAGCTTTTTCCATGCAGAAATGCTAGCCGGTAATTCCTTTAAACTACTGATTGTGCATGTGAAACTTTCTAGCTTGCTCAAATTTTCGATATTGTCCGGTAGGCTTACAATATTTGGCATCTGTAGCTCTAAATGCTTGAGCCCTGTTTGTTCTGATATGTAGTCGGGTAGTATCTGGTTTCTGCATTTAAGTTTTAGTATTTTTAAATTGGGATAGGATTTGAGCTTAGTGTTTTCATCAATACATTTTCCTGAAATCGAATGAACGCTGCCTTTCACATTGTGATTTTTTGCGCCTTTAAAACTTGTAAAACTAAGCTTTGGATATTTTACTTCAGATTGTTTTTCAAAATTCAGGAAATTTATGATTTGATATTCATCCGCTTGCTTTTCCTCCAGACAAATTGTTTTATAATAGTCACCTTCGGGGATTTCATAAAAGGGCATGTCTGTTTTAAAATCCAATACGGTACTTGCTGCCGGAATTTGTTGATTAAAATAATACTCTCTGGCAAGAAACCCGTTTGTGCTGTTGCCAATGTACTTTTCAGGCAGAAAGTAAAGTCTTAGTCTTAAATCGCCTGAAGCTCCTTGTCTGTCCATGTTTTTAATGGAATCGACAGAAACATATAGTTTTCCTTTTTTTGTATCAAGATGCATTCCTGCTTGTCCCAACATTTGAATGTTGCTTTGCGCATATCCAAAGACACATAATACATTCAATAAAATAATAATTATACATTGTTTATACCTCATACATTGTGTTTTTCTGTGAGATTACTGCCTGCAAAATCGCTAAAATATTTCCCAACAAAAAAGCGTGTACGTAATAACTTACACGCTATTAAGATATAATTTATTTTTAATGATTACGAATTTTTTTATTTATTTTCGAGGAACTCCTCCAATTCTTCGATTGTTAGCTCAAATTCAAATGCCGAATTAACTTTGTAATAATTGTTTGGATCATAAACAAAATCATAAGCAAATTTTGCATATTCCAAGCGAGAATCTTCATAATCCAACACGTTCATAATGTCTTTTATCTGCTCAGATGTTAAACAATTAGCCCGTGTAATTTGTTTTGCCAGTGTTGTTTTGCTGTCATCAAATGTTTTTTCCTCAATGGCAGTTTTTGCGTCGTTAAAATCGAAACTTGTCATGGGGCTTTGGCAATTTCCACTTTCATGAATGGTTTCGCTCTCCTCATTTACCATGGTTTCGTAATATTCAGTACTTCCGGCATTTGTACTAGTTGTGGTGGTGGTCGTGCTGGTAGATGTTTGTGTTCCACTACCTTGAATGCTCATGTTAATTTGGATGTTTTCACCCATTTCAGATTCGTTAACATCCATGTTGACATGCATGCCATCCGGATTTCCGCTTGAAGTTGTTGTCGTTGTTGTCTGCGTACTTATGTTTTCATCCACATCAAAATTTATATTAACATCGACTTGTTCTCCATTTTCATCATCTACATTTACGTCCATTGAAGTGCCGGTCATGTTTACATTGATTTGTGGCTTTTCCGGGACGGGGTTTTCACCTGTGGGTTCTGTTTCCCAGCTTTCAGCTTGCTCTGAGGTTGTTGTTCCCGGAGTTTCGTAATCGCTTTCGCTAATTGTTGAATTATCAGAGCTTTCAGTAATCGCAGTTTGACTAACAGGTCTCAATGCATATTTTCCGTTGTTTTTCTGTGTAATATTAAATGTGTATTCCATGCCGGGAGTTTCAAACCACACACTTTTGTTCATTGTCGGGATAGATTTGTTATTAAACGATAAACGGACTTTGTAAAAATCAGCATTCAAATCATTTGCTTTTACATTTGCTAGTGGGTTTTGATTTTGCTGAACCCCGTTGAGGTACATTGTGAATGCTTCGCCTTGGTCACTAAAAATAATTAAGTTGCTGCTTTGTGCAAACAAGCTGCCAACAAGGGCAATCATAATAATGGAGAGTAATGTTTTTTTCATAATCATAATATTAGTTTATTTTTCTTCTATTGTCAATTATCAAAATCCTTGCCAAGATATAATAAATGAATTAATCATTCCAAAAAATCTGGTTATCTTCATCACGCTTAATTTTTTGATTGTCGAATAACCATTCAATTACCTTGATAAGTTTTTCTTGCGGATATTTAGTTTGTTCAACGATTTCATTCAGCAGCAGTGGTTTTTCTTTGATTTTGATTTTTGTTTGTTCAAGAATCAAATCAAATTCATATTTGCTTAATCCCAATTCATTTCTGCGAAGGCAGACATCACATTGTCCACAACGATTGGGATTTTTTTGGCCGAAATATTCTAATAATATTTGGCTGCGACATTTTGCGGTTGTGTTTGCATAATGTAATACTGCAGATAGTCGTTTTTCAAAGCGTGCTTTTCGTTCGCGATAATCTTTTCCGTCAATGTACAGGTGATCTTGCCCGACACGAGATTGAGTGTAAACAATCAAGGGCTTATTTTTGCGGGGAATGTAGTCAATAATATTGAGTTTGTTCAGATGCTTTAAATATTCAACAATCACATTTGTTTTCACGTTAGCACGTTTTGCCAATAATTCTTCATGAATTGGTGTGAAATTCGTGAAAAGTCCTGTGTATGACCTGAGCACCAGTTTTATAAATGCATCGTAGCTTTGATTTGCTATCTGAAATTTGTACAAATTATCCCGTTTTACTTTAAAAAGAATGCGGCTAGGGCTGTTCAGTTCCTCAGTTAACTCAATGAATGATTGTCGCTTGAGGACTTGCAGGCTGTGAAAAGTGGTGTTGATATCGATTTTAAACTTTTTTGAGAAATCATAAATATCAAAATCGTAAGCCATGCCTTCGCCGGCACCAACCGGTAATTGAAAATAATTACCCAGGGCCTCATAAGTTCGTTTAATCTTTTCAACGGGAGGAAAGTTAATGTTAATTCGTCTCGTCAGTTTGGCTTCGTCGCTTTTGTTGTACAATAATACTGCCCATGCTTTCTTCTCATCACGACCACCTCGTCCTGCTTCCTGAAAATAAGCTTCTATCGTATCAGGCAGGTCAATATGCACTACCCAACGCACATTTGGTTTGTCAATTCCCATCCCAAAAGCATTGGTTGAAACTATGATGCGGATTTTGTCGTTCTGCCAGTCTTCCTGTTTTTGTTCCCTGACTTCTTTTGATAATCCTGCATGATAAAAATCTGCAGAATGTCCGTATTTTTTCAAATAATCAGCAATTTGCTTTGTTTTATTCCGACTCCTGACATAAACCACTGCAGAGCCGGGAATGTTTTTTGCAATTTTCAATAATTCGTAGCCTTTATTTTCTGTTTCCCGAACTACATACGAGAGGTTTTTCCGTTCAAAGCTTTTTTTGAGGACATTTTTCGCCTTGAATTTCAGTTTATCCTGAATGTCATCCACAACCTCAGGGGTTGCAGTGGCAGTAAGTGCCAAAATCGGAACGTCAGGAATTAATTCGCGAATTTCAGCAATTTCAAGGTAGGAGGGGCGAAAATCATATCCCCATTGTGATATGCAATGCGATTCGTCCACTGCAATCAAATTCACATTCATTTGTTTTAATCGCTCTCTGAATAGCTCAGTTTGCAACCTTTCCGGTGATAGATACAGAAATTTGTAATTTCCATTCATCGCATTATTTAATGCCATGTCCATTTCTGCTTTACTCATGCCGGAATAAATTGCTATGGCTTTAATTTCACGTTTACGTAAATTAAACACCTGGTCTTTCATCAACGCAATTAACGGAGTGATTACTAAGCAAATTCCTTCACGAGAAAGCGAGAAAACTTGAAAGGTTATGGATTTTCCACCACCTGTTGGCATCAATCCGAGGGTGTCATTGCCTTCCGCAACAGATTGTATGATCTCTTCCTGCAAGTCTCGAAATGTGCTGAAACCCCAGTATTTAACCAGTATTTTCTGAAATTCATTCATGTTTAAATAAAAATTATGCTTTAAATATAATTAAATTTAGATGACAAATAATTTTTTGTATTTTCGTGCATCATAAATTTAACAAAAATTCTCATGTCATTAGCATCAAATAAAGTAATTTTTGAAGGACTAACATTTGACGATGTTTTATTGGTTCCTGCTTATTCCGAAGTATTACCTAAAGAGGTTAATGTTACCAGCCGTTTTTCACGAAATATTGTGGTAAAAACGCCGATTGTATCTGCTGCTATGGATACTGTAACCGAATCGAAAATGGCTATTTCGATTGCTCGTGAAGGTGGAATCGGGGTGGTTCATAAAAATATGAGTATTGAAGCGCAGGCATTGCATGTTAAGCGTGTAAAACGGGCAGATAACGGAATGATTTATGATCCGATAACTATTACTAATGATGTAACTGTTGGGGTTGTGCTTGATTTAATGCGTGAAAATAAAATCGGAGGAATCCCGGTGATTGATAATTCACGGAAACTTGTGGGAATTGTTACAAATCGCGATTTGCGTTTTCAGGAAGACTTTGATAGACCGATTCAAGAGGTGATGACCAGTGAAAACCTGATTACTATGAATCAGGATGAGAATCTTGAAAATGCAACAAGTTTGCTGGAATTGCATAAAATTGAAAAACTTCCTGTTGTCAACAGTAATTATGAGTTAGTTGGTTTGTTAACTTACAAAGATATTTTTAAAGCAAAAGACCGTCCGAATTCATGTAAAGATGAAAAAGGACGTTTACGGGTGGCTGCTGCTGTAGGAACATCCGGAGATACCATTGAAAGAGTAAGGGCACTTGCTGAAGCTGAGGCAGATGCTATTGTTATTGATACTGCCCACGGACATTCAAAACCTGTGATTGGAATCTTAAAACACATTAAAGGAAATTATCCAAATATTGATGTTGTCGTTGGAAATATTGCTACAGCTGAGGCTGCAAAGTTTTTAGCAAAACACGGAGCTGATGCCGTTAAAGTTGGAATCGGGCCCGGTTCAATTTGTACCACCCGTGTAATTGCCGGAGTAGGGATGCCGCAATTATCTGCTGTATTTGAAGTGGCTGATGCATTGGAGGGAATGAATATTCCTGTTATCGCAGATGGTGGATTGCGTTATTCAGGAGATATCGTGAAAGCAATTGCTGCCGGAGCATCATCCGTTATGGCAGGAAGCTTATTTGCCGGAACAGAAGAATCTCCCGGTGAAACTATTATTTATAATGGGAGAAAGTTTAAATCGTACCGGGGCATGGGCTCAATTGAAGCCATGCAAAAAGGCTCAAAAGATAGATACTTTCAAGGCGATGAAGCCGATGTTGCAAAGCTTGTTCCTGAAGGAATTGCTGCGAGAGTTCCATACAAAGGGACTCTGTCAGAAGTTATTTATCAACTTGTCGGAGGATTAAGAGCTGGAATGGGATATTGTGGATCAAAAGATATTGCTGCACACCAAAACAATGCAAAATTCGTTCGTATTACAAATTCCGGTATAATTGAAAGTCATCCCCATGATGTTTCAATTACTAGGGAAGCACCAAATTATAGCAGAGAATACTAATTGTTAAATTTAAAAAAAAATATATGAAACAGATTTTTATTAGCCTTTTAATGATTGCTTTCGGTATGACAGCAGTGGCACAGGAAAACTCTGATATTATTCTTGAGGTCGGAGATGAACAGGTGAAAACAGCTGAGTTTTTGCATATCTACACGAAAAATAACAGAAATCAGGAAATATCGTTTGCGCTGGATTCATTAACACCTTATATGGATTTGTTTGTGAATTTTAAGTTGAAAGTTGTGGAAGCAAAAGCTATGGGTCTCGATACACTCAAAAGTTTTCGTAGCGAATTGAAAGGGTATCGCACACAATTAGCACAGCCGTATCTAACCGATAAATCTGTTGAAGATGAGTTAATCAGAGAGGCGTATGAACGATCAAAATACGATGTGAAAGCTTCGCATATTCTGATTAAGCTTGATCCTGAAGTTCCTGGGAAGGATACGATCGAAGCATACAACAAGGCCAAAATGGTTCGTCAAAAAATCCTTGATGGGGCCGATTTTACAACGCTGGCAAAACAATATTCCGACGATGAATCGATACGTTATAATAAAGGTAGTTTAGGATATTTTACCGTTTTTGGTATGGTTTATCCATTTGAATCTGCAGCCTACAAAATTGAGGTTGGTGAAATTTCTGATATTACAAGAACTCGTTTCGGATACCATATTATTAAGGTTGAGGATAAACGCCCTGCAAAAGGAAGAATCCGGGTTGCTCATATAATGGTATTATTGCCAAAAGATGCGACTGATGAGCAACAGGCTCAGGCGCTGGAGCGTGTTGATATGATTCAGAAAAAGCTGGATGAAGGCGAATCCTTTGAGGAGCTTGCTAAAGAATTTTCAGAAGACAGACGCTCAGGTCGTCAGGGCGGATTATTGCCTTGGTTTGGTGTGGGTGGAAAAATGATTGCCGAGTTTGAAAATGCTGCTTATCAGATGAATGAAATTGGCGAAATTAGCAAGGCGCTTAGAACTTCATACGGTTATCATTTTATCAAACTTGTGGACACAGAGCCAATCGGAACTTTTGAGGAGCAAAAATTGCAACTGAAGAACCGCATATCTAACTCAGCCAGAGCATCACGTTCAAAAACGGTTCTGGTTGAACGATTGATGGATGAATATAATACCCTCGTTCATGATGACGCTTTGCAGACAGTTTCTAATATGATTACTGATTCAATCTTCTTCGGGAAATGGGATGCTAAAGAAGCCTACAAAATGAACGATGTTGTGTTTAGTTTCGCAAATGCAGAATATACACAGGAGGATTTTGCGCGGTATATGACAAAATTTAACCGAAAAACAGAACCCAAAGTCTTAAATCATTTCATTAATCAAAAATTTGATGACTTTAAAGAGAAAATGATACTGCTTTATGAAGAAGATATTTTGGAAAATAAATATGAAAAATTCAATTTCTTGATGAAAGAGTATCATGATGGTATTTTGCTTTTTGATGTCACAGACCGGAAAGTCTGGTCGAAAGCCGTGAAAGATACTGCTGGACTTGAAGCATTTTACCAAAAAAATAAAGAAAAATACCAGTGGAATACCCGATATGTTGTCCATGTGTTAAGTGCCGATGATAAAAAGTTGAGGAAATCTGTACGTAAACATTTAAAGAAAAATCCGGATGCCGAATGGGTAGAGATCGATTCAATTTTTAATGCAAAGGATTCGACTGCTATTGTGAAAGAACACTGGACAGTTTATGAAGCAGGAGATAATCATTTTGCTGATGAGCTCGCTAAAGAATACACAAAAAAATTGGAGAAAAAAGGACGCATAATTTCCATGATGGATGATTCCAGAGTGTTAGATATGCGTTTGCGTAAGCCTTCAATTAAAGCATTGAGTGAGGCTCGTGGTGTGATCACTGCTGACTATCAAAATTATCTTGAAGCGCAATGGATAAAAGAACTACATGAAAAATATGAGGTGAAAATCCATGAGGATGTTCTGAAAAAACTGGTAGAATAATGAGAAACCTGAAATTTAGCTTTGTATTTGCATTTGTTTCTGTTTTATTGTTTATTGCCTGTAATCCAGAATCAAAAACTCAGGCTGATAATGTGATTGTATCTGTTTCTCAGAGAAACTTGTATTATTCGAATCTGGATGCTTTTATACCATCCTATTTCGTTGGAGAGGACTCTGCTGATATAGCTGATCGATATATAGCTGAATGGATAAATCAGGAATTAATTTATAATTATGCAAAACAGCGCCTAAGAGATACGATGGAATTATATCGAAAAATTCAGGATTACCGACGGGAGCTTTTTTGCTATGAAATGGAAAAACAGTATGTAAAATCTAATCTTGATTCAAGCCTTACGATTACCGAAGTCCAAGATTATTACGACGACAATCTGGGCGACTATAAATTAAAGGAATTGGCTGTTAAGGCTCATTATATTATCATGGATGTTGAAATTGCAAGTTATTATTATGAACTTGATAAAGTAAGACGTTCATCTCCGGGCAATATGGATTTGCTGTATGATGCCGAAAAAAGGACAAATCTCCACGTTGTTGAACATACTGATTGGATATATTTTTCTGATTTATTGGAGGAAATTAATGCAACAATGACACAAGAAGTTCAATATGGCTTGCAGTTGGGGTATTTTTTTACAGAAGATGATGAAAATCGATATATTATAAAAATTAATGAACAAAAAATGCCTGGAGATACAGTCCCTGTGTCATTGATTTATAGTGACATTGAGACGCTTTTGTTGAATCAGCGCCAAAATGAATTATTAGATAAATTCATAAATGATTTGAATCAAGATGCTAAAAGTAAACAAAGCATCGTTTATAAGGAAAATTAGTTGTATGAATATAATTAAAAAAAGTTTGTTATTTGGATTTGTCTTTATTGTTGGGCAAGGATTTTCTCAACAATTAATCGACCAAATTGTTGCAGTAGTTGGAGACGAAATTATCCTTGAATCAGAAATCGAGGCTCAGGCAATTCAGTTGCAAAGTCAGGGATACATGGCAGATCGAGATGTGAATTGCGAGGTGCTGGAGGAAATGCTATTTCAGAAATTATTATTGCTTCAGGCACAATTAGATTCTGTTGAAATAACATCTGGTGAAGTTGATGGAGAATTGTCCAGACGATTAAGTGTTTTTATCAATCAGTTGGGGTCTGAGCAGAAGCTGGAAGAGTATTACGGAAAATCCATCAGTGAGATCAAATCTGAATTTCGTGATATGATTCGCGAACAATTATTGACTCAGCGCATGCAGCAGCAATTAACCTCAGATGTTAGTATGACTCCTTCCGAGGTAAAGAAGTTTTTTAATAAAATTCCCGTAGATAGCATTCCTTATTTGCCTGCGACTTATCAGATTAAGCAAATTGCAATCTATCCGAAAGTGTCCGAAGAAGAGAGAGAGCGCTGTAAACTTGTGATTAATAAGTATCGCGACAGAGTGCTAAATGGTGACGATTTTGCAACCTTGGCAGTTTTATATTCTGACGACCCGGGTTCTTCTCCTGCAGGTGGCGAATTAGGATTTGTTTCCAGAACAGACTTAGTGCCGGAGTTTGCCGCTGCTGCTTTTAACCTAAAATCAACCGATGATGTGTCTCGTGTTGTAGAAACTGAATTTGGTTATCATATTTTACAGCTCATTGAGCGGCGGGGTAACCTCGTGAATGTGCGTCATATTCTGGTAACACCACGAACCGGTCGAAGTAGTGAAAACGAAGCAAAGTCTGATTTAGAAACCGTTCGTGAAAAGGTGCTTGCTGACTCCATCTCCTTTGAAGACGCTGCAGCAGAATACTCTGAAGATGAAATATCTGCTAACAGCGGTGGAACCATGCAAAATATGCAAACCGGGAAAACTTGGTTTACTGAAGATGAACTTGACCCACTTGCCAGAGACGTATTAAAACAACTGAAACCCAGCGCGATTTCAAAAATCGTTAAAACACGCGATATGCGTGGAAAATCTGTGTATAAATTCTTTAAATTGGAACGTAAAATTGAGGCGCATAAAGCGAATATCAAAGATGATTATCAACGATTTCAGGAAATTGCTATCGCTGAGAAAAAACAAAAGAGCATTCAAAACTGGATTGAAGAAACGATTGAAACAACCTATGTCCGTATCGATTCATCGTACATGAATTGTCAATTTGAATATGCTGATTGGGTGAAGTAGTTTTCTCTAATTCAAGTGCTTAATGCTAAAATCTTTACCTGAAAATCTGGTTGTTGAGCCGTATCAAAACATGAATTTCGTATGGAGTTTTCAATTTAGAATTATTTACCAGTGAAAAACCTCAAAATTTTATCGGACAATAGTGATTTCGAGTGTAAATTCTATGTTTTTTTTAACAGTTTTTTTAAATTTACACAAATAATTGTGTGATATGCATATTGATTTTAGTTTACCTTGGCATGACCCGGTTTTGGTTTTTGTTGTGATATTAGCAATTATTTTGGTAATTCCATTGGTTTTGGAGCGCATTAAAATTCCTTCAATTATTGGTTTTATCGTTGCCGGTATATTAGTTGGAGAATTTGGCTTTAATTTGATACCCAGAGATTCCAGTATTGAACTGTTTGGAACAGTAGGGCTGCTTTATCTTATGTTTATTGCAGGACTGGAAATTGATCTGAACGAATTCGTGAAAAACAAATCAAAAGGGATTACATTTGGAATTATCACAATATTATTTCCCATTATCTTCGGAGTTCCGGTTTTCTATTTTGTTTTTAATTACAGCTTTACTGCCTCTGTTTTAATCGGTAGTATTTTGGTTTCTCATACACTTGTTACTTACCCGATTATCAGTAAATTAGGAATCACAAAAAATCAGGCTGTACACATTGCAATTGCCGGAACACTGATTGCTGATATTACAGCACTCCTGATTCTTGCCATTGTGACAAATAATATCGGTAGCGAATTTGAAATGCTATTTTGGCTCGAATTTATTGGTAAAATCATTTTGTTTGGAGCAGTCGTTTTGTGGGGCTTTCCGATACTTAGCCGCATTTTTTTGAAATATGTCAGTGACAATGTATTACAGTATATTTATGTGCTTACTGTTGTTTTTCTTTCATCATTTTTTGCAATGCTCGCTGGTCTTGAACCGATTGTGGGTGCATTCTTTGCCGGATTAGCATTAAATCGACTTATTCCCCGAACCAGTCCCTTAATGAACCGGATTGATTTTATTGGGAACGCCATATTTATTCCCTTCTTTTTAATTGGCGTGGGAATGTTGATTGATTACCATGTTTTGTTTCAAAGTGTTACCGCATTAATTGTAGCGCTTTGTATGAGTATTGTCGCAATTTTGTCAAAATTCCTTGCGGCTAAGTCAACCCAGCATATTTTTAAGCTGTCAAAAAATGAAGGACAATTAATTTTTGGTTTAAGTAATGCTCGTGTGGCTTCTGCGTTGGCAATTGCGCTAATTGGATTTAATATTATACTCGGACAAACAGAGTCAGGGGAAAATATTCGCCTTTTAGATGAAATTATTTTCAATGCAGTGGTTATTATGATATTGATAACTAGCGCAATAAGCTCATTTATCACCCAACGAGCCGGACGTAAAATTGCTGCGCACGATATGGAAAAGCAGGTGATAAAGGAAACAGCACCGACTGAAAATATTTTGATTGGCTTGGCAAATAAAAACACGGCTGAAAACTTAATTCATCTTGCAATTAGCACAATCGACAAGAAGCACTTCCATCAAATTTATGGACTGCATATTATTACGAAGAGCAATGAAAATACGCTGTCACTTAATCGGGCTTATGATCTGATTGATATGTCTAAAAAGTTTGCAGCTTCTGCCGATGTGGATTTAAAACCCATTTTAAGATATGATATTAATATTGCTGCAGGAATTATCAATACCATAAAAGAAAGAGAAATCAAGCATTTTTTTATCGGACTGCATGAAAAGGCATCCCTGCTCGATTCTTTTTATGGGAAAATGACATCAGACTTGCTGAGTAACAGCGAAAGTACAATCTATATCAGTAAATTGTATCAGCCTATTAATACGATTAAACAATATCTTATTGTATTACCACCGAAAGCACATCTTGAACGTGGCTTTTGCGATTGGTTTACGCGGATTTCTCATATTGTTATGAATACCGGAAATGAGATGTTGATTTTCGGGGCAGACGAAACACACGAATTTTTGTTGAATAAAATGAAAATCACGGTCAATTATAAGTTTAAGACACTTGAAAATTATGAGAATAAGCTGCTAATAGCCGATGATATTATTCAAAATACAATGATAATATTTGCTTTGGCCAGGAAAAATGGTGTGTCTCACGAGCCGTCAATGGAGAAAATGCCAAAATTTATTACAAAATTCTTCAAAGAAAACAATTTTATGATTGTGTATCCTAATCAAATCGGTCCTCAGAAAGATGAAAAATATACCTATTTTTGTTGAGTTGCTTTATTAAATGTTCCCCCACCTGTCAGGTCTCCGGTAGGCAAATGCCGTATAGTTGCCATCACCAGACCTGACAAATGGGGGGACAGATAGTTTTTAACAAAATTTTAAGCGGATGATAATATGCCTTTTGCATTTTCTTTCGTTCATATGTAAATAATTTCTAAATTCGTAAATCGAAAAAAATTAAACAAGCTATTATTATGGAGCAAACAGTTGATATTAAAGCACTAAACGAACGTATCCAAGCCGAAAGTGGTTTCTTGGATATGCTGAACATGGAAATGGGAAAAGTTATCATTGGTCAAAAGCCTTTGATTGATGGCATGCTCGTTGGCTTATTGTCAAATGGACATGTGTTATTGGAAGGAGTGCCAGGATTGGCAAAAACATTGGCAATTAACACTCTGGCGAGCTCAATCAATGCCGGGTTTAGCAGAATCCAATTTACTCCCGACCTATTACCTGCCGATTTAGTGGGAACCTTGATTTACAGTCAGAAAAACGAAGAATTTATCGTAAAAAAAGGACCGATATTCTCAAATTTCATTCTGGCTGATGAGATTAACAGAGCACCGGCAAAAGTCCAGTCTGCTTTGCTTGAAGCAATGCAGGAGCGTCAGGTTACCATTGGTGATAAAACCTATAAGCTGGAAGAACCATTTTTGGTATTGGCGACACAAAACCCGATAGAGCAGGAGGGAACCTATCCATTGCCCGAAGCTCAGGTTGACCGTTTTATGCTGAAAGTTATTATCGATTATCCGCAAAAAGAAGAAGAACGAATGGTTATTCGGCAAAATGTACAAGGGAAATTCCCGAAAGCATCGCCGGTTATCAGTCCTGAAGATATCCTGAAAGCCAGAGAGGTTGTCAGAGATGTTTACATGGACGAAAAAATCGAAAATTACATTCTCGACATTGTCTTTTCAACCCGTTATCCTGAACAATACGGACTGAAAAACATAAAACATATGATTTCTTTTGGTGGTTCTCCGCGTGCAAGCATCAATCTTTCGCTTGCAGCAAAAGCATTTGCTTTTATCAAACGTCGCGGATATGTGTTGCCTGAAGATGTCAGAGCAATGTGTCATAATGTTTTACGGCATCGTATTGGCTTAACTTACGAAGCAGAAGCCGAAAATGTCGATGTCCATGAAATTATTAGCGAAATTTTGAATAAAGTGGAAGTACCGTAGCAGGTAGCAGGTGTTAGGTGTTAGGTGTTAGGTGTTAGGTGTTAGGTGTTAGGTGTTAGGTGTTAGGTAATAAAATTAATTAATCAATGGAATCTTTTAATGAGACATATCGGCAGCGTTCATTTGATTTTGCAGTTCAAATTGTTCAATATGCAATCAAATTAAGAGAAGAAGGATTGCCATATGATTTATTCAGTCAGCTCCTTCGTGCCGGAACATCTTTCCCTGCAAATTTTCGTGCTGCATCACAGGCGAGATCTGATGCGGAGTATTATGCAAAACTTTGTATTGTTGTTGAGGAGTGTGATGAAACTGTTTTTTGGCTTGATTTACTTGAAAAATCCTCATTAATTAAATCAGACGAGACATTTATTAATCTTAGAAATGAAGTAAATGGAATGGTAAAAGTTTTTTCAAAAGTTAAAGGAAATGTAGGAAAGCGTATTGGAAATTCGTATTCGCTAAAGCGCCCTGAATCCTAGCCTTTAACTCCTAAACCCTGAAAACATGGATGCAAAAGAATTAATAAAAAAAGTACGGACGATAGAAATCAAAACACGGGGATTGTCGCGACAGATTTTTGCCGGTGAATACCATTCTGCCTTTAAAGGAAAAGGAATGGCTTTTAGCGAAGTGCGTGAATATCAGTTTGGTGACCCGATAAAAGATATTGATTGGCATGTGACAGCTCGCTTTAATCATCCTTACGTTAAGGTGTTTGAGGAGGAGCGTGAAATGACCGTTGTTTTGCTGGTTGACATGAGTGCTTCCCTGAAATTCGGCACAACCGATAAAATGAAAAACGAATTACTCGCTGAAATTTCTGCGGTACTTGCCTTCTCAGCAATTCACAATAATGATAAAATCGGAGTTGTCTTTTTTACCTCGCAGGTTGAGAAATTCATTCCACCGAAAAAAGGAAAGAAACATATCCTCCGCATTATCCGTGAAATGTTAAATTTTGAACCGCAGCATTCCCGTACTGATATTTCCGAAGCACTGCGCTATCTGACAAATGCTTTGAAAAAACGATGTACAGCTTTTCTGATTTCTGATTTTAGAGATGATAATTATCTCGATGCATTGCGAATTGCTGGGAAAAAGCACGATTTGGTCGGGGTTCGCTTGTCAGATATCCGTGAAGAAACGTTGCCAAATGTTGGTCTGGTTCATATGCTCGACCCTGAAACTGGGCAAACCAGATGGATTAACACATCAAATAAACGCATTCAAAAAACCTACCAAGCGTATTGGCACAAATTACGTGAAGAATCGATTGAAAATCTTAAAAAATCTGGAGTGGATTTTGCTGAAATACGTACTAATCAGGACTATGTGAAACCGCTTATTGCACTGTTTAAACGTCGTTAATATGAAAAAACAAATTCACATATTATCTCTGCTACTGTTTTTCGTGATGATGAGCTTTTCTGCATTTTCACAGAAAGCAGTCATCACAATTTCGAAAGATAGTATTGTAATCGGAGACCAACTTAGCATGCAACTCATGGTTCCGGCAGATGCTATTGAAAAAGTTGGTTTTCCGGCATATATTGAGGATACTGTCAGTGAAGGCATCTTTGTTCTGGCAGAAAAAGATGTCGCTTTTAATCAAGAGAAAAAACTGGTTTCAAAAGACTATATGATAGCGGCTTTTGAAGCCGGTGAATATATCATTCCTCCGCAAAGCATAAAAGTTGTTGAGGATTCAGATACGCTAATTTATCTGTCAGATTCAATCAAATTGATTGTGAAACCTGCGGTTGTGGTTGATACCTTGCCGGTTGACACAGTTTATGCCAATAAATCCGGCATTGTTATTATGGGACGTAGTGGTTTTATGGAGGAAATTGAACAACAAATTCCTGATTCAATTAAACAATCAATGTCTGCTGATAGCCTGGAGATGCTGAAACAGCAGGTGAAACAAAATATGATTGCTCAATTTTCCGGTCAAGTTTTTCGTGTTAGTGGGTTACGCTCTGAAAAAGACATTCAACAAATTGTTGATGCACCGAAAAGGCAATTATTTATTGTCAATGATAAATCAATTCGCCAACAAATGCGTATCCCCGGAGCTTATGATACGGTTTTTGTGCAGGAATTTGATACGGTAATTTCATCTCAAGCTTTGTTTACAACTTATGATATCAAAGATATTCATGACGCTTTTTATAAAACAAAATTCAATCTAAAAGAATTGTTTTTTTACATCTGGAAATTTCTAAAGGCCAATTGGTGGTGGGTGCTCGCTTTGCTTGTGCTTTCTCTGTCTGCAATTTATTATTTCCTATATTACAAAAAAGGGAAACCGGTATTTCAACCAAAAGAGAAAGTCATTGAGCCTGCTCATGTGATTGCTTTTAGGGAACTTGAGCGCATTCGAAATGAAAAATTGTGGTTGAAAAATCAAGTCAAAGATTATTACACACAATTAACAGATACATTCCGGAAATATCTTGAAAATCGCTTTAAAATGGCGGCCATGGAAAAAACTAGCGCTGAAATTCTTGACGATTTGAACGAAAAAAAATATCTCAAAAATGAATTAGTAATTAAACTCCGAGAAGTTTTGGAGCGTGCAGATTTTGTCAAGTTTGCCAAATCGATGCCGTTACCTGATGAAAACGAAAAGTCGTTGAAACTTATTTGGGAAATTGTAGAACGGTCGAAATTTGTTGATGATATTGAAACCGTTGATGCAGAGCAGACACAAAATGATAAAAATAATAAAGAATCAAACAATTAGTGACTTATGTTTGGAATAGATGAATTTGCAAGTAAAAATTTGCTGTGGCTTTTGACGGCTATCATCCCTTTGATTGTTTGGTATGTGCTATACCATCGTAAAATGGATGCCGTACTGAAGACTTCCGGGCTGAAGGCATTTGCCGGCATCCCGTCATCGGTACGGGTTGGCTTAAGACACATGCTTTTTGTTTTACAAATGCTGGCTTTTGCGTTGTTTGTCATTGCTTTAGCACGACCTCAAAAAAGCAATAGTTGGAAAACCGTGGATACCGAAGGGATTGATGTTATGATAGCCTTGGATATCAGTGGTTCAATGCTTGCTGAAGATTTTAAACCCAATCGTTTGGAAGCTGCAAAAGATGTTGCGATTGAATTTATTGCCGACCGCCCAAATGACAGAATCGGTCTTGTGGTGTTTGCCGGAGAAAGCTTTACTCAATGTCCGCTTACAACTAATCACAAGGAACTAGTGCGATTATTTCGTGAGGTGGATTCTGAAATGCTTGCAGACGGAACCGCCATAGGAATGGGGCTTTCAAGTGCTGTTAATCGACTGAAAGACAGCAAGGTAACGTCGAGAGTCGTGATTTTGCTGACTGATGGTGTGAATAATTCAGGTCAAATTTCTCCTGAAACTGCTGCTGAAATCGCAAAAACTTTTGATTTAAGAGTATATTCTATTGGTGTCGGAAGCAAAGGAACAGCACCGTATCCGGTTCAAACGCCATTTGGCACACAATATCAAAATATGGAGGTGAAAATTGATGAATCCACCTTGTCCGCAATTTCTGAGATGACAGGAGGACAGTATTTCCGGGCAACCAATAATGAAAAACTGCGGGAAATTTATCAGGAAATTGATCAATTAGAAAAAACAATTATTCAGGAAAAGCAATATACGCAAAAAGAGGAACTGTTCTTTTGGTTTCTCTTCGCAGGAATTGTTTTACTTGTTGTGCAACTCATTTTACGTTATACTGTTTTTAGACAAATTCCATAGCTATGTTTCAATTTGAAAATACTGACATATTATATTTTTTGTTGCTAATTCCAGGTTTTGTTGGCTTGTTTTGGTTAAGTCGGATAACATGGAAAAAGCGGTTAATACATTATGGCAATTTTACGCTCGTAAAGCGTTTGCTAAATAATTATTCCTCTGAACGTCCTATTTGGAAATTCGTATTGGAGATGCTTACACTGGCACTTTTAATTTTTGCCCTAGCAAATCCGCAGTTCGGGTCGCGCTTAAAAGAAGTGAAACGTGAGGGCGTGGAAATTATGATTGCGCTTGATGTTTCACGCTCGATGGAAGCCAGAGATATTAAACCTGACCGGTTAAGCAAAGCAAAACGTTCCGTGGAATTATTTATGAATAAATTGGATGGCGACCTTGTCGGGATGGTTGTTTTTGCCGGTGAAGCTTATATTCAAATTCCCATGACAGATGATTACGCCTCGGCAAAAATGTATTTGTCAAATATTGATTCCGATTTGGTGCCTATGCAGGGAACAAATCTTGCTGATGCGATAGATATGTCAACAAAAGCTTTTTCTGAAGACCCGGAATCATCTAAAATCATTATTTTAATTTCTGATGGGGAAAACCATGAATCTGATGCTGTCGAAGCAGCAGAGCTTGCAAAAGATAATGGAGCAATTATTTACACGGTGGGTATGGGAACTCGTCAAGGAGCACCTATTCCAGATGCGGGCGGTGGTTTTCACCGAGATAAAGATGGAAATATTATCAGCTCAAAATTGAATGAAAAAATTCTGCGAGAGATTGCTGAAACCACGGATGGTAATTATATGTTAGCAGGAAAATCAGGAACCGGCCTTGACCAGGTGCTTGATGAGATTTCAAAATTGAATAAAACTGAGCGAAGTGTTGAAACATTCTCGGAGTTTGATGATCAGTATCAATATCCTTTGGCTTTAGCTATGCTTTTGCTGATAATTGAGCTCTTGATACCTCGACGGAAAATCAAAAATGTAAAATCATCCTAAATACCTGAATTATGAGATACAGAACAATTGTAATAATTATGTTTATTGGTCTGGCGACAAATCTCTCGGCTCAAGCTGATCGAAAATTTAATCGGAAAGCGATGAAAGCCCTTGAGGATGGAAAATACAATGAGGCAATTTTGAATTATCAAAAAGCCTTGAAAGCAAATCCTGAGCAGGCAGAATACCATAATAATCTTGGACATGCTCATTACAGAAACGAGAATTATGAACTGGCTGCTGAGGATTACCTTAAATTTACGGACAAACCCGGCGTGACAAAATCTGAGCAGTTTCATAATCTGGGAAATGCTTTTTTGCAAGCCGGAGATTACGACAAGAGCATTCAATCTTATATTGAAGCATTAAAACTTGATTCTGAAAGTGATGATACAAAATACAATTTGTCCATGGCACAGGCTATGTTAAGACAACAGCAGCAGCAGCAACAACAACAAAATCAAGATCAGAATAAGAATCAAAACAAAGAACAAGAGCAACAAAAACAAAATCAGGATCAAGATCAAGAGCAGGAGCAGGAGCAGGAGCAACAACAAGACCAACAACAACAGCAGCAGAAAGAATTGTCAAAAGAAGATGCTGAGCGGATGTTAGAGGCTTTGCAAAAGCGCGAAGAAGAATTGCAGGAGGATAACAAGAAAAAAGCGAAAGTGCATAGCCGCCAGCCGGAAAAGGATTGGTAAAACTGGTATGATTGCCGTTTTTGGCATTTGTTTTTTTCGTAGGTGTAAAATTCCTGCGAATTAAAATCCTTTGTGAAACTATAATGGGAAATTGGTTATTTTTACAGAGATAAGCATTTTGTATTAAACCATTTTCTATTATGAGAAAATTATTATTGCCAATCGGGATGTGCTTTATGTTTCTGTCCGTTGCTTTTGCTCAAGAATCTATCGGGCTTGATTCCTATATTTCAAAAAATCAAATAAAGGAGTCTAAACCGACACAGACTGAAACTAAACACACGTCTTTTGTGGATCGTGGTTTAGCAAATGATTTTGGAATTGTATCCATTGAACCGCAATATGCATTTGTCGGTAAACCATAAGTTCCAATAGTAAGTGTCGTTAATAACGGGACGGTTTCTCAATCGGTTTATGAAGTAAATTTGATTGATGGCGATGCCTATAATGAAACAATTTCCGGGACTGTGGAATTGGCACAATCCGAAGAAACGAGTATTACTTTTCCAGAATGGATTCCTGAAAATCCTGTGTGTTGATGGTAGTCAACACGTATATAAGCTGATAAAATAGTAAACAGGATATTTGTAAATCGTATCGCGATATATAAAATCTCCATTGTCCATATTGCTGATAAAACGATTGACGCCATCGATTCACCTGTGAATGATTGATATTTTTTGTTTATATTTGGAAATATGTACTAGCGATTAATTCTGTTTTTGTACGAAACGCGGTAGTTGTATGAAACGGTTTTGGCGTTGGGATAAATCAGTTGGCAGTCATTGACGACGCACCGACTATAAGACATAAATTATCTTAAATTTGGATAGAAAATTTTAGAGAGATTGAATGATTAATTTTTAGACTATGAGTAATACAAAAATATCCATACGTTTTTTTGATGACCGGGAAATACGAGCTGTTTGGGATGAAGAGAAAGCTAAATGGTGGTTTTCGGTATTAGCCTGCATTATTCATGGAATTCCCTTTGTGCAGATTTAAATCATCTAAACC
>CAYOUD010000028.1:0-22326 GCA_964407055.1 uncultured Bacteroidales bacterium
CAAATTGTCGAAGCGGAATTAATAGAAGGCCCCTAAAGTTTCACGAATTAAAAAAAATATGATTTCCTACAGTTTTTTTATTTGTTTTTTTTTAATCTTTGTTACAAAATAAGTAAACGTATTTATCATTAAAAATATCAAACTCATGATTGACATTAAATCTGTATTAGGCAGACTAGGCATCGAGGAAATAAACTCAGGTGTTACAACCGGAACAAACTGGTTGGAAGGCAAAGGAGCTGTCACATCAGTTCATTCTCCTATTGACGGAAAAGAAATTGCAAAAGTAAAAAATGCGAGCATTGAAGAATATGAAGAAGTGATGACCAATGCTCAGGCAGCTTTTAAAATTTGGCGTAAAATGCCGGCTCCTCAACGTGGAGAAATTGTTCGTCAAATTGGTTTGGCACTTCGCGAATCGAAAGAAGATTTGGGTGCTTTGGTAACTTATGAAATGGGTAAAATCTATCAAGAAGGACTTGGAGAAGTTCAGGAAATGATAGACATCTGTGATTTTGCAGTTGGGCAAAGTCGCTTACTAAACGGTTGGACAATGCATTCAGAGCGTCCGGAGCATCGTATAATGGATCAATATCAACCATTAGGTGTTTTAGGTTTGATTACTGCATTTAATTTTCCGGTAGCAGTTTGGGCATGGAATTCAATGATTGCTGCCATTGCCGGTGATGTTGTAATTTGGAAACCATCATCAAAAACTCCACTGTCAGCGATTGCAACTCAGAACATCATTGTTAAGGTTTTAAAAGAAAATAATATACCGGAAGGTGTTTTCAATCTCTGTATTGCTAAATCATCTGTGCTTGGTGATAATTTCGCTGCTGACAAACGCATCCCGCTATTTTCAGTTACAGGTAGTACCCGCGTAGGAAAACGTGTTGGTGGTATTGTTGGTGAGCGTCTCGGAAAATCAATTCTGGAACTCGGCGGAAACAATGCAATCATCATTACACCAAGTGCTGATTTGAATATTACAATTCCTGCAATTGTTTTCGGATCAGTTGGTACCGCAGGACAACGTTGTACTTCTACTCGTCGCCTGATTATCCATGACAGCATTTATGACGATGTTAAAAAGCGTCTCATAAGCGCCTACAACCAAGTGGTTAATAAAATTGGAAATCCGCTTGACGCAGACACATTGGT
The DNA here is from genome assembly GCA_964407055.1 of uncultured Bacteroidales bacterium. Taxonomy (GTDB): domain Bacteria; phylum Bacteroidota; class Bacteroidia; order Bacteroidales; family ML635J-15; genus JAQIBY01. The sequence goes on from CAYOUD010000028.1 coordinate 1,165, forward strand.
TGGTCCGTTAATTGACCAAGGCTCTGTCATCGACTTTAAATATGCAGTGGAACAAGTGCAAAAAGAAGGCGGAAACATCATTTTTGGTGGTGAAGTTTTGAAAGGCGAAGGCTATGAAAGCGGAAATTATGTTGTTCCCTGTCTCGCTGAAGCGAAAAATGAATTTCACATTGTTCAAGAAGAAACCTTTGCTCCGATTTTGTATATGCTCAAATATTCAGATTTTGATGAAGCACTTGAAATCCATAATGGAGTACCACAAGGATTGTCTTCATCAATTTTCACTCAGAATGTACGTGAAGAGCAGCTCTTTATTTCAGAGGTTGGTTCTGATTGCGGAATTGCCAATGTGAATATCGGGACCAGTGGTGCTGAAATCGGTGGCGCTTTCGGTGGTGAAAAAGAAACCGGTGGCGGACGTGAGTCAGGTTCTGATTCATGGAAAGCATACATGCGTCGTCAGACCAATACGATTAACTATAGCACAGAGCTTCCTTTGGCTCAGGGGCTTAAGTTTAACTTAGACTAGTTTTTAACGAAACATGATAAAAAAGCAGCTTTAGGGCTGCTTTTTTTGAAGTTTTCTGGATTTTGAAATAACACAAGTGTAAGGTTTGAATACTCCTGATTTATCCATTAATCACTTTTCCCAAAAGGCAGAATAATCGAGATATTCAGATGTTTTTTCACCACATGCAATTTGCTGAAACACCTCTTTTTTGAGTGTTAGAAATAATCGGTTTTGCATTGCAACATCTAATTCTATTTTAATAAATTATAGGGGCCTTCTATTAATTCCTCTACTTCATCATCATTTCAAAAAATAAATATCAAAACAATCAATTCGATGCTGCCACTCGTATTGATTCAGAAACTCATTGTTGAGTTTTCCCCAGCTCATATCTCGCTTTCTCTCAAGAACAAGCACATTCGGTGGATTACTCATAAGCTCAGCATTGAGTTGTGCTTTTTCCCGTTCAGTATTAACAAATATCAAATTAAAATTTTTCACCGGGCTTAGGCAATCTGAATATGCCATAATTGGACCCGAAGCTGCATTTGTGAATGTAAACAAAGTTTCAGAATCTTGTGAATGTTGCTTTATCCATTTTCCGACCTGTGCTTCGGGATTAGGGAAACCGCTAAAATATCCGTTAATTATTAAACAACGATATGGCAAGGCAATTAAAACAATGCCGATTAATAAAGCAACAAATCGTCCCTTATTGTTTTGATCTAACACTTTAGTTGTAAGTGCCAGCATTACCAAAGGGCCTAAAAGCAACGCAAAAGGGACAAGCACAAGCTTAAATTGCTGCTCATTATAAGTTCCGGGAAGGCTTACACCAATAAAACAAAAAACAAGTAATATAAGTACCGTCTTAAAAAACGGATTTTTAAACAACGTTTTAAAATAAAAACTTAGCGGAATAATGATAAGAAAAATCGCAATTTTAGTATTGAACCAATAATTTAAGAAATCATACAGCCACTGAATGCTACTTTCATGGGTTCCTGAATTTAGCAGAATCAGCCATGCCCCCTCAAAATATTCCATAAAACTAACACCCGAAAGCAATAAAGGCAGAACAAAGAGAAAATGCGCAAAAACTCCCGACAGAATCAGGAATACAAGATTAATAACATGTTGTTTACCATTGTATTTTTCAGAAAACAATATTAGATACATAACAAGCATGGCAATGAATGCCAATACTGCAGTTTGCTTAAATGAGACAGCGCAGCCCATAAAAAAACCGGAAAAGAAAAGATTGAGAAACTTAACTTGGGGTTTTTCAAATCTTAGCAAGAACAAGATGGACAAAACCATAAAAAACGCCATAAAACCATCTGTAACTGCGGGATTCATTCCACTTACAACAAACCATGAATTACTTAATCCATATATATACATCCCAAGTATCCCAGACAGTTCGGTATGTACAATGCTTAAAATTCGTTTTATCAACAGGGCATTAGCCACTATTGCAAGCATCCCGAGTATGCGCACAAACATTGGGGTTACACCAAACAATGCATTTGAGAGCATATATAAATAGTATATTCCCGGCACTTTATTTTCTACTGAGAATTTATATGCAGGCAATCCGTCAACGGACCATATTTTCCCAATGTAATGCCACAATCCTTCGTCGAAAAACATCGGATGATTCATAGTAATGATAAACAACAAGAGAAATAAAGCACTGGAAAAAATCCACTGATTTGTTAAGTATGGATAAAGCTTATATGCTTTCATGGCAAGTGCGTTTTTATAACAAATATAGGATAATCCTCAAGAAGTCACCTATCTGCAAAAATAAAAAAAGCCGCTCCATTTTTCCAGAGCGGCTTAATATTCATTAATCAAATTTATCGTATTACAGAGATTTTCTTCGTAATCACATCTTCACCAATTTGAATCTTAATGAAATAGATTCCAGGTGTCTGATCTTTAAAATTAATTTGATACTCTGTATCATAAAATTCCTGCACATCAAGTGAAATTAGTCTTCCTGTCAAATCATACACACGGATATCCACTTCTTGTCCAAAATATTCATCTCCAATTTCTATTTTTAAGTAATCACTGGTAGGATTTGGATAAGTATGCACATCTTTCTGCAAATCAAACTCGCTGATATCCACTAAACAGGCAACCGGTTTAATGGCAAGTGATGTAGCGATATTAAAATACTCAACACTTGAATACCATGTACTTGATTTCTGAACATACATTGAATTCTGAGATTCAACCGGGCCACGGTTTCCGGCAACACTGACCACAAAATAGTCATCACTAATGCCATCACCATTCTCATCGGGATAATTTAGTTTATATCCGACATAAAATGGTCCATCAACCAATACTGGGCTATCAAATTCGACAACAGAATTAAAGTTTTCCGGCATATTGCGGATATAAACCCGTTTTTCTGCCAGCACACTGTCTGGATATTCGCTAGAGCCTTCCCACACATAGAAAGTCACATAAGAATCATATTCTCCATACACAGAATTATTAACAGGCACAATCAATCCTTGAATTTGAGAGAAAGTGTAATCGGTAAATTTATCTGCATAATAACGGATTCTTTCGCCGTTATGTCCAGCTATGAAACCCCATGTTCCGGGTGTATTCATTTTAGCAGGAATTTCACCACCACGAACATTTGTTAATGTATCGCAATATTGATAAACGGTGCCTGAGAAAACATAAATATATTCATCTTTAGTTAACAAATCGACACCGCATGAATTACTCACACTTAAAGTAACATCATATATTCCGGGCACATTATATTCAATTCCTCCGATTGGACTACCCATGGTTGATGTCAGCGGATTTCCACCAGCAAAATACCAATTCCATGAAGATGGATAATTTGTTGATAAATCCTCGAAATAAGTACGTTGTCCTGCAGATAATAATCGATTTGTTGCTGTATATGCAGCGATTGGGATATCACCATTTTCCAAGCAAGGATCATCTACACTCACAATGATATAATCCTCTTTTAAAAGTGTATCGTTTCCTTCGGAGTTTCTTGCAATTAATCGGACATCGTATTCTCCTTCTCCCGCATAGAAAATATTGGTTGGATTATGATCGGTTGAAGTTTCTGGAAAACCACCTTCGAACCACCATTCCCACTGATAAGGAGCATTCCCTGAGATATCCATAAAGTTCACTGACTCTCCGGGTTGAATGACCGTATAGTTAGCAATAAAATTCACATCAGGAGGTTCGATAGCATCCGGCACCACGGTAATATAATCTTCTTTTGTACAAATGTATTGATTTCCGTTTTCGTGTTCAATACGGAGTTCAACATCATAAGTTCCGACATTCAAATAAGCAACCGGAGGAGGAGTTTCCTGTTCGTTGGTTGCAGGTATTCCTCCTTCAAACTCCCATGCCCATGCAACATATGGCCCGTTTACTGAAGTATCAGTAAATGTCACCACGCCACCGACTGGTATTACAGTAGTATTTGCCATGAAAGCACAAATTGGGTCGATACCGGGATCTAATACCGTAATACAATCCACAAAAGTATAAGAATCCGTATCTGTGCCATTTTCAATTTCTAAGCTTACATCATAAACACCGGGAGTATTAAAACAAATGTTTGTTGGATTTTGCTGATCACTTGTCCCAGGTGTTCCACCATCAAATGTCCATGTCCATCCTGTAGGATTTCCTGTTGATTGATCCTGAAAGTTAATACATTCACCTTGAGCAAGTACATTTTCAGAAGGTTCAAATGCAGCCGCTAATTCGCTAGGATTATCTTCAACTATAATGTACCCAATTTTTGTTTCGGTGTCATTACCTGTACCATCAGATATTTCTAAAGTAACGTCATAAATACCATTGGTTGCATAATTAATGTCTATTGGATTTTGGTCTGTACTTGTTCCAGGAGTAGCTCCATCGAATGTCCATGTCCATGAAGTTGGGTCACCGGTACTCAAATCGGTAAAGTCAATGGATGTACCCGGCGTAATATTTGTTTGACTTGCTTGGAAATCAGCAGTTAAATCATCTGCAACGCCATTGGGGTCTCTCCCATCTACGGTCTCTGGCTCAGTACCCAATGGATCGAGCCAATTACTTAATCGGGTTGCGTCTGTACCACCACCTGTCCAAGAAACACCGAGACGACCATAATAATCAGACAAGGTATTTCCACAAGCGGCAGAACCACCATGTAATTGTCCGATAAGTCGTTTATTTGCATCCCATAATCCGGAACCTGAAGAACCGGGTTCGGTAGTTGTACCATCACTCCATAATCCAACTTCCCAGTGCGTAGTACCACCACCGCCACCATATCCGGAAGCTGTTACTCCATCAAAAGCCCATGAATATTTTTTAATATCACCGGATGGATGATGAATTCCTGTAATCGTTTCAATAATATCTGCATCAGTTGTTCTATTCCAACCTGAATAATATACGCCGTATTCAGTCGGTATCGCTTCTGTAATTTCAACGAGGCAGAAATCAGTGTCTCCATCTCTGGCTCTCAGCACAGCGCCTGTTACTGCATCAAAACCCGGAGATGTGGCAGGATCGGTACAGGTACCACTTTGCCAATTGAAATAAAAACTCCATGTTCCGGGATCACTATAACAATGGTCTGCTGTCAGAAAATATTGCGTGTCATCATTTGCTGAATTATTAATCAATGTACCGGTGCAAAACCCACTACCGCCGGTCACCATCATTGCAACTGAGTTGATTTGGTCTTCCCATCCTGCACTCTCCGGACACGCAACATTCACATTACAAGCCCCTGAGCTACCAAATGCTTTATAATAATCCATTGGACCTCTATAAGCATGAGTAACCCACATAAGTTCAAGCTCGCCGGGGAATTCTGCATCATAAGGTTCAAAATACTCTAAAACAACCTCATCACCGGGAATAAAAACGGAAGCAAAACGATGGTGATCCTGATTATTAAGACTTGTATATGCCCCTAATATTTCAGTTTTATCGCGATTATAAATATATAAAGTTGCTCCATCGGGGAGATGATAATTGCTAAAAGTCAAATTAATGGTTAAGGCTGATTCACTTTTCAAACCGAGGCGCCATATTTGACCAAGTCCATCCAATTCAAACCATTCTCCACTGTTTTCAAGATTATAATCAACTTCGTGATTATACCCAAACCGATACGGAATATTCTTAACCTGATCGACTTCCTCATCCTCTGCTTTTAAGGCTTGCACATCAACTTCAGGCAGATTAATCAGGTCAGACTGACGCAATTCACCAAGTTCTAAAATGCTACTGTAAGGTTCTCCACCAATATCAACCTGAGAAAACAAATTCAGGGATAAGAAGAAGACAAAACCAATAGTTAGTAATCGCTTAATGTTTCTCATTTTTCCAAGTATTTTTCAATATGTAAATAATAACGCAAGTTAAACAATAATTTTAAAATCTAAAAAAAAAAAATTAACAACTAATATATGTTAGTTTTAAACAGTGTATCAAAGATACTATTTCACAATAACAATATCTCAAAAAAGTCATCAACCTATTTTCAATCATTCAATTTGGTTTATCTAACATATTGACGCAGATTTTTGAAAAAGGTTGACTAATTCAAGAAAAAAAAATATATTTTATCGTAATTTTCTAAAATACAGGACAATGAGGCATCGTAATTCATTATAACCAAAAAAAACTATATTTTTTTTTGGTTATTTAAGACTTGTCAATATCTTTGCACTCCCAATTGAGACAAAACAATTGGAAACGCACAAAATAAGGTTGACTGATTAGCTCAGCAGGTAGAGCATCTGCCTTTTAAGCAGAGGGTCCGGAGTTCGAGCCTCCGATCAGTCACAAGTAATTGAGAGACTGTCCAAAAGGATGGTCTCTTTTTTTTGAAAGCTTCCGGTAAAAACAATCATAATCAGTCAACCTTTATCCACAATGCTAGCAGGTAGAGCATCCGGAAGTTCCCTGCCCTACAATGCGTAAACCAGCACCACGGCAGGCAGGGAGTCTCCGATCAGTCACAAGAAAAACCAATCAGATTTTTCGAAAGGTTTATTTTTATCAAATAATTAGTCAACATCCCCTCACCACAAAAAAATCAGCAAGTAGAGCATTTTGAAATTCAATAGTAGGGAGTCTGATAAGGATATCCCGGCAACACTACTGTTACAAATTCATAAGCACAATCAGTATACTATTTTTGTAGAGAAAGTCGTTTTTCAGAAGCAAACAAGTCATATTAACAACAATGTTTGTTTTCATTAATTTTCCGATTATAAAGAAAAAGCCTCCAATCTGATACTCAAATTGGAGGCTGTATATTGAATTGGTTTTTGAAATTATTGTACCCTCATCAAGGTAATTCTAAAATTTTGGGAGTTCATGCTAGCATCATCCGGATAATACAAATAAATATTAGTACTCATCGATACATAAATTGTACCGATTACGCCATCAATAGAATATCCTAAACTTTTGTATCCGTTTGCTGGATCGTCATGTTGAATCTCACAAGATAAGACTCGCGAATTCTCTTTTGTATAACCGGTAGGCCATGCAATACTCGCCCCGGGTGAAGAAGCATCTGTTGTACCTGTCAGCTCAATGATATCTCCAATTTCGACACCCGTTTCACCAACTTTCATACCACCCTCTACATGCAACTGGGCTGTTGGATTACTGGTACCGATTCCAACATCATTAGTGCTTGTAATCGTAATAGACTCTGCCCCTCCACTAGGACTATAATTGGTTGAAATTTTCAGTTTCTCTGCATCCGATTGATCGATACCAATACTATAAGTAGCCCCTGGAGAATCAAGTCCAATCGCTGCATCTCCACTCCCATTTTGTTGTACAAATAATTGAGAATTAGTATTTGTATCGTCTCTTCCAATATGCACTTGTGCAGCTGCTGACTCTGTACCAACTCCAACTCTTTCCTGCAAAGCAAAAATGGTACTTCCGCTAACATCCCATTGGACATTTTCAGCATAAATCGCCGTATCTGCAATGCGTGACGTTTCAGCAAACATGGCATAAGGCACTGTCAATAATTCTGAAGTTCCCATTTCTGTTCCATTTACCGTTAAACGGATAAAATGTCTGTAACTGCTCCAATCAATTGCATCTAAATCAGAACCATTGCCAATTGAAACATTCAGCAATCCCTGAGCATTCGTAGTAAGAGTTTCCACTTGTGTGTAAACTACTGTACCGTCCACAGCAGACTGAAGAATTTCAATGGTAATTTCCACGTTCTCATCAGCCAAAATGGTTCCGCTTGCATCTCGCAACACAGCTTGATAATTAAAAGCTGCCGGAACCGAAGATTCTCTGGTCGATTTTTCTTGAGCAGTGAGTTGAAATCCTGCGAACAGGAATAAACCAACGAGTAAGATTGAGATTGAATTTTTCATAATTTTATGATTTCTACATTAAATGATTTGTTTATTGTTTACTGATTTTTGATGTAATTTTTATTTCATTATCGGCGATAAGCCTAAGCATATAAACGCCTACCGGCCATAATGAGACATGCAGTCTGGTAGTGGAATCTGTCAATTGTGCATTCCAAATAACCTGCCCATTCAGTGAGACCACCTGAATAATAACTTCCTGATAATCATTAACAGGAAATTCGACATTCACATAATCTACTGCCGGATTCGGGTACAACTGAAATTCAATATCCTGAAGGTTTTCAATTTCTTTAAAAATCATCAATCCCTGATGAAATCCTTGCGTGAGCATATAATCTCCACCTTCAAATGTTGCAATAACCGGCTCTCCAAGGCTTACATCTGCTTGAAAGTTTCCATTGGCATAGCTTTCCCCACCACTACTAACCAGCACTCTGTCTAAGGATTGCGCAAAGCTTAAATTTGCAATCACAATTGATACTACGATAAGAAGTCCTTTTTTCATATGATTTAATTTTTAACAAAATTCCTGATTTTCATTCAACAAATCATGGAAAACTTGTGAAGCAAAGGTTTATCCTTGTGAAAAGGCTCACAATAGTTGTAAAGCCCAATGTTATGCTTTAAAAAAAATCATTACTTTCGCCAGCCAAATGTTAAGGGCTATTAAAACATATCTCCCCTACTACAGGCGACTGGGCAAATTAGCTGTTCCACTGGCACTTACTCAGTCGGGGCAAATGCTAATTCAGTTAATTGACAATGCCATGGTCGGACATGTTGGTACGGCTGAACTGGCTGCCAGCTCCTTTGCAAACAGTATTTTCTTACTTGTAATTGTTCTGGGAACCGGCATTAGCATTGGGATTACTCCAATTTTAGGGCAAGCTTTTGGTGAAAAACGAGTGGCACTTGCTGCTGCCGTCATTAAAAACAGTATTATACTATCCATTGCTGTGATTTTAAGCATATTTTTTCTGTCATGGTCTTTAAGCTGGATAATGCCAAATATGGGACAAGCACAAGAAGTTAGCTCACTTGCCATTCCGTATTACAGATTGCTCAGCTGGTCATTGCTGCCAATGCTAATATTTCTGGTTTTTAAACAAATTGGTGAAGGCCTTGGGAATACTATGTACGCAATGATTTCCACGCTTGTTTCTATTTTCTTCAATGTATTTTTGAATTACATTCTGATTTTCGGACACCTAGGCTTTCCCGCATTAGGATTGCAAGGCGCAGGTTACGCGACTTTAATATCCCGCGCAATTATGGTTTTTATGCTTGTTCCGCTTTTATTACGCTCACCAAAATACAAGGAGATTTACCGACAGATTTCACGAGTAAAACTTAGTGCTCAACGCATGAAACAAATTTTCAGCACCGGACTCCCAATTGCCTTACAGATGCTTATCGAAGTTTCCCTATTTGCATTTGGCAGCATTATGATTGGATGGATCGGAGAAATAGAACTGGCTGCGCATCAGGTTGCGAACGGACTGATTGGCTTTACCTTCATGATGGCCAGCTCATTAGGCATGGCTTCCACAATACGAATCAGCATACAATATGGGAACAAAAATTTTCATGAGATGAAAATGGCAGCCACAGCATCCAGACATTTAGTCTTGTTATTCATGGGGATTTGTTCTGCGCTATATATTAGTTTGAGCAACGAACTTCCAAAATTATTCTCTGATGACCCGCTGGTTTGGGAACAGGCCTCCTCCCTACTCATTATTGCAGGCATTTTTCAGTTAGTTGATGGTTTACAGGTAGTCTTCCTGGGAATCTTACGTGGCATTTCCGATGTAAAACGTCCGTTTTGGATTGCTGCTTTCAGTTACCTGATAATTGGATTGCCTGTCAGTTATATCTTTGCCTTTGTTTTTGATTTCGGGGCAGAAGGCATCTGGTTTGGATTTGTTGCCGGGTTAAGTGTTGCTGCAGTATCTTTCCATTTGCGAATCCGCAAACAGTTTAATCCCTTTTATTTGGGGAAACACGGGTTATGAGTCAAGCATAACCCTGAAAATTCATGCCATTCCCTTTGTGCAGATTTGAATCATCTAAACCCGAAGTCATATTTTTATATTTCAAGGGTTTATCCTCCATTAAGACACAATTCTGACCACAATCTATCTTTTCGGCTACTGAACACCTAAAATTACAGTGAATAAATTCCTATCTATATCAGAAAAAAAATCGCTTTTCCAAACAAAGAGTACACAACCAATAATCTGTCAATCAGACACATATCATATAGCTAAAAAAAGCTCATCCCGAAATGGAATAAGCTTTCATAATAAATACAATCAAACTTTTATTTTTTCTCTTCAATGGTATCACCAACGAGAACACGACCACAGAATTCACAAACAATAATTTTCTTGCGGCTACGAATATCCAATTGTCTTTGCGGTGGAATTTTATTAAAACAACCACCACAAGCATCACGCTCTACAGAAACAACAGCCAAACCATTGCGTGCATTACCACGAATTCGTCGATAGGCAGTAATCAGTCGCGGCTCAATTGTCTCTTCAATTTCTTTGGATTTTTTCACCAATTGTTTTTCTTCCTTCTCGTTTTCTTTAGTTATCTCATTCAACTCACCTTTTTTATGATCAAGATCAGCCTGCATTTCTTCCATTTGAGCAGTTGAGGCTTCAATTAAAACTTCTTTCGCTTTAATGTCCTCGTCAAAACCTTTAATTTTCTTTTCGCTGAGTTCAACTTCGAGTTTTTGAAACTCTACCTCTTTCATCAAAGACTCATACTCACGATTATTCCGCACCTTCATTTGTTGAGCTTCATATTTTTTAACGAGCTCCTGAGAGTTTTCGATTTCCGCTTTTTGATTAGTAATTGAATCCTGCAGCGTTTTCAGCTCTTGTTTGAGATTCTCTATGCGGGTTTGTAAACCGGCCAATGCATCTTCAATATCCTGAACTTCAAGTGGTAATTCACCTCTGAGAATTTGAATTCTATCAATTTCAGAATCTGCTAGTTGCAATTTATACAATGCATGAAGTTTTTCTTCTATGCTCATACTTGCCGGATCAATTTTTTTTCCCTTTGCCATAATTTAATAATAGTTAACAGGGTTGGTATTTCTATTTGAAATTTGGACTGCAAAGTTAGGAAAAATTTTAGTAATCACACGATAAAATAAATCTTTTGTAAACTGCTCAGTTTCATAATGCCCTGCATCAATAATCATCATGCGATTTTCAGCGTCAAAAAACTCGTGATATTTGACATCTCCGGTAATGAAAGCATCGGCTCCGGCGCATTTTGCGGGGTTTATCAAAAAAGCTCCAGCACCTCCACAAACAGCAATTTTACGAAATGTTATTTTATTCGCTTTTGTAAAGCGAAGTGTTGGCGTACCGAGTTTATTTTTAACCAAATCGAGCAATTCATTTTCAGTCATAGGTTTCTTTAATTCTCCGATTAAACCGATACCGAGTTGCTCCCATGAATTTTCCAACTTTATAATATCGTATGCAGGCTCTTCATAAGGATGATTTTGTCTGACAGCCTTAACAACTTGTTTCTGCAAGTGCTCTGGGAAAATAATTTCCACCTTGGTTTCCGGCTCAGCATGCAACTCCCCCTGTTTCCCCACAAACGGATTGGTGTTTTCTCCGGCAAGAAAAGTTCCATAACCTGCAACATTAAAAGAGCAATCACTGTAATTCCCGATACCTCCGGCCCCTGTTGCAAACACAGCATCGCGAAACGCAGCAAGATGCAATTCGGGCACAAAACAATACAATTTTTTTAACATCCCGCTGACAGGTTGCAAAACAGATAAATCTCGTAAACCAAGTTTCTCGGCGAGTTGCATATTCACGCCAGCCATAACTGCGTCCATATTAGTATGTGCAGCATAAATTGCCACATTATTTTTAATTGCAGAAATAACCGTCCGTTGGACATAATTATCAGGAGTTAATCGCTTAAGTCCTTTAAAAATAATGGGATGATGTGCAATAATCATTCCTGCACCAATCGCCACAGCTTCTTCCACAATAGATTCTGTCACATCAATACTTAACAAAACCTTGTCAATTACCTGATTGCGATCGCCCACCAGTAATCCGGAATTATCGTAAGATTCCTGATATTTTGGTGAAGCAAATGCTTCGATGCACTGTATCAGCTCTGAAATTTTTAATTGCATATATGCTATAATTTAGATTTGATGTTTTTCAGTTTCTCACGGATATTCTTTAGGCTTTTGACAACTTCAAACCGAATTTCAGCCTCATCTTTCTTTTCCCTTATGGTATTCTTTGCACCGTTTAAAGTCATGCCTTTTTCTTTCACAAGATGATAAATCAAATGGAAATTGTCAACATCTTTGACAGTAAACATCCGATTTCCCTTGGAGTTTTTCTGCGGTTTTATGATGGAAAATTCCTTTTCCCAAAAGCGAATCAGTGATGTATTGACATCAAACATGTCGGCAACTTCACCAATACTGTAATAAAGTTTTTGCTTTTTTTCCATAGGGCTCAATATAGTAAAAATCTGAAATAGAAGAAACTCATTTTTTAACAAAAATAGACTTTTTGAGTTGTATTTTAATCAAGTCATTCATTTAAGATAAAAATAATGACTTTTCTTTCAGTCGAAAAGTAGTATCTACAAGGAATCCCACCTTTGCTTCACGCTGAAAAATTTGGGCTTTCTTGCAGGCACTCATAATTGGATTAAAGCACACAGATAATTAATATTTTAAAACACGAATAGAAAATCATTAATCAACAACACCTTATGTCAACTAACACCTGACTGTTTGCGGTGAATTTTTCGGGTTAGTTGAAAGATCCAGTAAAATACAAAAGACTTTCAGAAAGGATTATAAAACAAATTTTCAATCATCATTGCCCTGAAAAATCAAATGTTGAATTATATAGTAGTGAGCTTTCTCACCATCATCCACGGCTGGCAAACCAACGAATGATGAGAAACATCAAAAAAAATCGGACACTAGTGACTTTCAATAAGAAGCTAAAAATCTGAAATTCAGCGCAAAAATCCATTAAAATTTGTGAAGCACAAAAATAATTGAATTTTTTAATTGTTTTTTTTTGGATAAATGAAATTTGTCCTATCTTTGCACTCCGCAACGTTAATGCGGGAGTAGCTCAGTGGTAGAGCACGACCTTGCCAAGGTCGGGGTCGCGGGTTCGAATCCCGTCTCCCGCTCTTTTTTTTGGGAATTTTTAAGGTAGCCCTGGTGGCGGAATTGGTAGACGCGCTGGACTTAAAATCCCGTGGTCATTAATGACCGTGCCGGTTCGAGTCCGGCCCGGGGCACCAAACAATAAGCGATTCCATTTTAATGGGATCGCTTTTTTTATGATTACTATCCTGTAAAAATCAGATATAGCAATGAGATTCCTCGCCACCAGCCGGCGGTGCAGAATCTATAAACTTTTATCGGACCGTAATGTTTTAGTATGATTATTGAAAACTTACTTTAAAGACTGAATCCGCTCTACTTCTTTACGGATAGCTTCAAATAACGAATCACTTGATTTCACCAATGGCAATCGTAATTCATTTTGGATAATTTCCATTTGAACTAAAACAGCCTTAACCCCAACCGGATTACCTTCCTGAAACATTAAATGCGTAATTTGTAAAAGCAGATAATGAAACAAACGCGCTTCATTCAAATTCCCTTGGCGGGACGCAAGTACTAAATTACTCAATTCCCAAGGATAAGCATTGGCAACAACCGAAATCACACCCTCCATGCCCAAACTAATAAGCGGCAAATTCAACGCATCTTCGCCACTGAGCACATTAAACCCATTCGGTTTCTGACGGATAATTTCCATGGCTTTATCTAAATTTCCACTTGCCTCCTTAACCGCAACAATATTCTCAAAATCGTTGGCAAGCCGCAAAGTAGTCTCTGCAGCAAGATCAGCGCCGGTACGTCCTGGCACATTATAGAGAATAATAGATTTTTCGGTAGATTCCGAAACCCGCTTAAAATGCTCGTACAATCCTGCCTGATTTGGTTTATTATAATAGGGACAAACCGACAACAAAGCATCTACATTGCTGAGTTCTGCTTCTTTTATTTGTTGGGTCAAAAGTGCAGTATTATTTCCTCCCATTCCGAGTACAATCGGAAGCTTTTTATCATTAATTTCCACAATCTCATCCAAGACAGCCACTCGTTCTTCCGCGCAAAGCGTAGCGGCTTCGGCAGTAGTACCCATCACAACTAAGAAATCAACACCTCCATCAATAACATGATTTACCAGTTTTTTCAAAGCCTCAAAATCTACTGACTTGTCACTTTTAAATGGTGTAACCAAAGCCACACCGGTTCCGGCAATATGTCTGAATTTTGTCATAATTATTTTGTTTTAATCATTTTTAAATATCGGATAAGCTGTTCAAACAGATACTCATCACTCTGATTTTCAGTTGGGTTTATCATGAAATCACACAATGTATTATCCTGAAACCTTCCGGCAATAAGTCGTGCATGTGTTTCTGCAAGTACAAATTGTATTGGGAGACGATTTTCTTTACTTAAATCAATTAATACATCAAAAGGAACCTCAACAAAAGTGCGGACTGTGCTAGAAACCGGTTTGTAATACCAATTTAAATCCTCATGGCAAAAAAAACGAAATTCAGCAGTTTGAATGTGAAAATCACTTAATGATTTTGCATCAGCATATCCCAGTGTTGAAAAATTAATATGCTCGGGCAATGCTTCCATCAACGATTTGACTTTTCCAAACTGTTTTTCTTCATCTGCAGGATAGATTACTCCAAGCCGCTTAACATTCTCAAAATTTACAGCAATTGCCGTATGTCTCCTCCTTTTCAGCAACTTAGACAATTGGTGCTTTCCGTATTTCTGTTTCAATGCTTTTAACATAAGCGCAAATTGAATTTGAACAAAATTAACAATAATACGGATTTATCCACGAGTTCATTTGTAAAATCCTTCAGGGATTCTTTCCACATCATTAATTTCATTACATTTGTAGCGAGCAGGCTAATCTGTCGCTCCGCATTGGCGGGGAGGAAAGTCCGGACAGCACAGGGCGCTGCCCTCCCGAAACGGGAGATATCTGTGAAGGTATAGCAACGGAGAAGAAAATAACCGTCCGCCTATTGGTGGATAAGGGTGAGAAGGTGAGGTAAGAGCTCACCAGCTTTTGTGGCAACACAATTGGCTGTTCGTCTGGCAGGCTGCAAGGCCATGTATATCTCGGGGTGCTTTGCACACAGAGCTGCCCGCTCTGATTCCGGGAGGGGTAGGTCGCATAGATAAATGACAGATCTCGACAAAATCCGGCTTACAGGCCTGCTCATTTTTTTGTTAACCAGTCCTTTGATATATGAAACAATTACGCATTATTTTGACAGCAGCGATTTTGACTCTCGCATTTGCCTGCAATAACAAAGAAGAAATACAAGAACCTACTACGCAGAAAAGTTTGGTTCATGGGAAAATACTTCACCCAAAAGACTATCCCATTATTATTCAACAGGGAGCTAAAACGGACAGTATCATTCCCGATACAAATCAAAATTTCAGTTTTACCGTGCAAATTGATACGCCGCAATACATTCAGTTTAAATACCGCAGAAAAACATTTCCGTTATATGTCTATCCGGGTGACACTATCCAACTGATTTACGATGATGAAAATGTCAAAACTCCATTTGAATTTTCCAAAGGAAATACGGATGTATCTGTTTATCTTACGGAAATGACATTGTTCAAACAAAACAGCCCGACTTTCAGCGATTTGCTATATGAAATGAATATCGACAGCTTTCTCATAAAATCAGAAAATACAAAAAATGAAATGCTGGAAATGCTGAATTTATGGTCAGAAAGAATTCCCGATGAAAACTTTATTGAAAAAGAGGCAAAACGCATCAATTTACTGTTTTATAATCTGAGTTTCCGATATAAAGACTATTATGAATATTTTTCTGAGGACGAACGAGGTTTAAATAGCTCCACTTTTTTCGACTTTGTCAATGAATTGGAAATTAATGATGAAAGTGCTTTAGGCTTTGAATCTTATCCCAAAGCAATTATTCATTACATCAATTATCAGATGCAGGAAGACAGCACAGGATCATACGAAGCCATCGTGCAACAACAAATTGAGCTAGTCCAAAAAGAAATCACAAACCAAGCGGTAAAAGAAGCAGTGCTTTATCAAATAATAATGGATTACGGTCGCTACAATGGGTTCGAAGCAATTGAACAAGCATATCAAACGTTTATTCAGGATGCCGGGGATGAATACCGAATCGCAAATCTTTCATATTTATACAAAACTTGGGACAAAATCAGGCAAGGAAAAAAAGCACCTGAATTTAGTTATCCGGAGATAACTGGTGATAGTATTTCGTTGGCTGATTTTCGGGGAGAAATCGTTTATATTGACGTTTGGGCAACATGGTGCGGTCCGTGTCATGTTGAAATTCCTGCCTTTACAACATTGGTTGATGAATACAGCGATAAGCCAATCCGATTTTTATCAGTTTCTGTGGATGAAAATAAATCTGCCTGGATAAAATTCATTGAAGAAGAAGCCCCGAATTGGCCGCAATTACATACCGGCGGATGGGATTGCAGCATTTGTGAGGATTATTTCATCAAAGGCATTCCACGGTTTCTATTGATTGATGCAGACGGAAACATTATTGATGCGACTGCTCCCCGCCCCTCTTCTGATGAAATTCGTCCGCTATTGGATAAGCTAATTAAAGCAGTCTCCTTAAAATAATTATCAACTGATAAACCGATTCAATTTTGCAGAATTTTCCGGATTAAATCAGGAGAAAATCTAAAATCCTTCATTCCATTGAAGATATTTCACTAAATTTCTTCAATGGAATGAAAATATTTAGTATTTTTACGGAAAAAACATGAATTATGATTCAACGAGATATTGAAAAAACGGTGTTTTCACAATTAAAATCCGGCAAAGTAATAAAGCTATTTGGAGCTAGAAGAGTTGGTAAAACCGTATTACTGGAACAGCTTAGCAAACAATATAGCGGAAGCGTTTCACTTCTTAATGGAGAAGATTTTAAAACCACAAAACTATTGGCTGAACGCACAGCGGCAAATTATCGACACATCCTTTCGGATACGGATTTATTAATTATTGATGAAGCTCAAAACATCCCAGATATCGGACACATATTGAAATTAATGGTAGATAGTGTTAAACATATTTCTGTTTTAGTTTCGGGGTCATCTTCATTCGATTTAATGAATAAAACCGGCGAGCCCTTGGTCGGCCGCTCATATGAATTTAAGCTATACCCCTTTTCTCTGAAAGAAATATCTCAGGAAGAAACGATTATTCAGATAAATCAGAACTTGGAGGAAAAACTTATTTATGGTTTATATCCTGAATTATCCTCCATTGATGACTATAAGCAAAAGAAAATCTATTTGAATGAAATAGTAAATGCCTATTTATTGAAAGACATTTTGATGCTGGACGGCATAAAAAACGCCTCAAAAATGCGGGATTTACTCCGACTCATTTCATATCAAATCGGGAATCTCGTTTCATATGATGAATTGGGAAAGCAATTGGGAATGAGTAGAAATACTGTCGAAAAATATCTAGACTTATTATCAAAAACCTTTGTGGTCTATCAGCTTCCGGCATTTTCTAACAATCCAAGAAAGGAAATTAGTAAAGCTTCAAAATGGTTTTTCATTGATAATGGCATCCGTAATGCTGTTATCAACGACTTTGCACCTTTACACATGCGAAATGACATCGGCTGTTTATGGGAAAACTTCATGATAAGCGAAAGGATCAAACATTTAAATAATCAAAGACTGCTTCCCTCCTTTTATTTCTGGAGAGATTATGCGGGCAATGAAATTGATTTGATTGAATCTGCAAGTGATATTATCAGAGCATTCGAATTCAAATGGGGAGATAAGCCATCTAAATGCCCTAAATCCTTTAGCAACAAATATCCTGACATTGATTATCAACTGATAAACCGATTCAATTTTGCAGAATTTTCCGGATTAAATCAGGAGAAACCCTAAAATCCTTCAGAGAAATGAAAAAAATCAAAAAAAATAGCGAATGCATATTAACACATCCGCCATTTTAAAGGATTATTAAATTATTAAGGATTAACTTCGTTCTTCTTTTGCTTTTTTAATTTCCTCAAGCACTTCCTCCTGTACAGCCTTTGGCAGAGGCATATACTGGTGGAATTCCATCGAATAATTTGCTCTTCCACTGGTAATATTTCTCAAGCTCGTTGAATAACCGAACATTTCAGACAAAGGAACAACACCATTTAATTTCTGAGAGCCCTTACGATAACGACGCATGGAATCAATTTTTCCGCGACGGCGGTTTATATTTCCAACCACATCGCCAATAAACTCATCAGGTGTATTAATCTCTATGCGCATAACAGGTTCCAGCAAAATAGGCGCTGCCTTTCTAAATCCTTCTTTAAAACAAATCGACGCACAAATTTGGAAGGCCATATCGGAAGAATCCACCGGATGAAATTTTCCATCAAGCAGCGTGACTTTTACATTTTCAATCGGAAAACCTGCCAAAATACCACGTTCAAGCGTTTTCTTGATTCCTTTATTAACTGACGGAATATATTCTGTGGGGATACGTCCTCCTTTAATCTTGTCAACAAATTCATATCCACCCTCTTCAAGTGGCTCGATGCGCATTAAAGTTTGAGCAAACTGTCCTTTACCACCCGATTGTTTTGCATAGCGATATTCAACCTCAACATCTTTGCTAATGGCTTCACGATAGGCAACAGCCGGCTCTCCAACTTCAACATCCACCTTGAATTCATATTGCAGCCGATCGACAATAATTTCAAGATGCAATTCGCCCATTCCTGCAATGATTGTCTCTTCTGTTTCTTCATCAAAACGTGAAACAAAAGATGGATCCTCATTCACGAGTTTAGCCAGTGCTTCTCCGAGTTTTCCTTGTTCTTTCCTTGATTTTGGATTGATTTTCATTTCAATCACCGTTGGAGGGATATTGATATTTTCAAGAAATAATGGACGATCTGGACTACACAAGGTGTCTCCGGTTTTGGTGTTTTTCATTCCGATTAATGCAACAATATCACCGGGTCCAGCACTTGTCAATTCTTCCCTGTCTTTCGCTCGAATTTTTAAAATTCGACCAACACGTTCTTTTTTTCCTTTTGTCGTATTTAATAACTCGTCTCCACTGTTAATAGTTCCAGAATAAATCCGAATAAAAGTTTGTTGTCCCACATAAGGATCATTAATCAATTTAAAAGCGAGTGCAGAAAATGGAGCTTGCGGTGAAGGAAGCCGTGTGTGCGTTTTTTCTTCATCATCTATATCTAACCCAACAATTGCTCCCACATCAATTGGCGAAGGCAAATAATCCACAACAGCATCCAATAACAATTGCATCCCTTTATTTTTGAAAGCAGCACCACAAAATACTGGTGTGATAAGGAGTTTTAATGTCGCATCACGAGCCGCTTCACGTAATAATTCAACAGGAATCTCTTCTTCTGCCAGAAAACGCTCCATTATCTCTTCATTAAAATCGGAAAGCCGTTCAATTAATTGATTTTTGACTTCAAGATATTTTTTCTGATACTCATCAGGAATATCAACTTCGTAACGTGTTTTATCATCAAATTCATAGGCTTTTCCTTCAATGACATCAATCATTCCTTTAAAATTCACTTCAGAACCAATAGGCACCTGAAACGGAATGGCATGTGCATCGAGATATTCATTCATCTGATTTACAACCTCATAAAACTCAGCTCCGGTTCGATCCATTTTGTTGACGAACGCAATACGAGGCACTTTATACCGGTCAGCCTGATACCAAACGGTTTCACTTTGTGGCTCAACACCACCCACAGAACAGAAAACTGCAACCATACCATCAATTACGCGCAATGAACGCTCTACTTCAATGGTAAAGTCAACGTGTCCGGGAGTATCAATAATATTAATTTGATGTTTATTCCAACTTGCAGTAATTGCAGCAGAAGCAATGGTAATACCCCGCTCCTGCTCCTGTTTCATGAAATCCATCGTTGCACTTCCATCGTGAGTTTCGCCAAGCTTACGATTCATTCCTGTTAAAAATAATATCCGTTCGGTTACGGTTGTTTTACCGGCATCAATATGCGCAGCAATTCCAATATTTCTGAGCTTTGTTAACATGTCTTATTCACTTACAATTTTGAAGGCGCAAATGTATGGTTTATTTCAGGGAATTTATCACAATACGACAAAATTTATTGAGATTTACAAATTACTTTACAAATCAAGGGTCTGAAACGATACAGCGTGTTTTTATGTCAATTAAATTCCAATTATGGCAAATTCAGAACCAACTAAATGTCATTTTTTTCAAAAAAATTACCATATTTCATAATTAATATCCAGTAAAATCAAATATTGAATTACTTACCAGTGAAATTACCACCGCCAGCCGGCGATTCGGAATTACAGGTAGTTAGTGTCTGCAAGAAAACTACTGTTTTTCAGTCTCTGATAAGAAAACGTCAAAGATAAGACTTTCGATGTTTCTGAAACCAAGGAGTCCGCCAGCCGGCGGATCGACTGTTTTAGAAACGAGAATAACGCAATATTTGGCGTTTTCTTGCAGAGACTAGTTACGTTACTCTCACAAATCATAAGTAGATTACACATCTTTCATAATTTCCAAAACAATTGAATTGTCAGCATACACCTGCCACAAATTAATCTTGTTTTCTTGTAATCGAACATGCCATGCAGAAGGAGTTTTCCAAAATTTTGAATTTTGTTTATAGGTTCCCGATGCATAGCCAAGCAGAATGACATGGTCTTCATTGCATATGCGCTCTGATATTTCAATTCGGTAATCTGGGAAAATGGTCAAATAATTACGCCAGGCTTTTTCAATTAATACCCTATTGGTGATCGTATTTTCTCGTGAATCCTTAAAAATATGATGTTTCGTCATGCATTCTAGCATGACGTCAATATCCGCAAGATTAACCCGAAAAATTCACCGCAAATAGTTAGATGTTAACATAAGGGGCTGTTGATTAATGCTTTAACTTGCTGCAACCCGTTTTTCTACTAACTCAAATTTGGGGTAATGCTTGCCATTATCTTTGCACATCTTCAAACCATCT
>CAYOUD010000029.1:0-21714 GCA_964407055.1 uncultured Bacteroidales bacterium
TTGATTTATGATTTAAATCTGCACAAAGGGAATGGCATGAATTTTCCTGGTTAACGCAGTCAGATTGTTTATTTTAATCATAGATCGGGCATTATTCAAAAATACTGCACAAAATAATTATTGTGAAGGGTGAAAGCAGATAGATTCGGGCGTTACATTCTTAAAATCTGGTTAAAATCCTAAAAATAAGCCTGCTGTTGCAGAAGTTTACTAATTTTGTATTCTGATGGAGCATGCACACGACATATTTATTAAGCGCTGTTTTGACCTTGCCGCTTTAGGATTGGGGAACGCAAGTCCCAACCCACTTGTTGGTGCTGTTCTGGTTAAAGAGGATCGGATTATCGGTGAAGGTTATCATCAAAAAATCGGAGAAGCACATGCAGAAGTTAATGCCATTGCATCAGTAAAACAGGAATCTGATTTACAGGATGCAACCTTATATGTCAATTTGGAACCCTGTGTACATCACGGGAAAACTCCGCCCTGTACCGATTTAATTATCCGTAAAGGGATTCCCAGAGTTGTTATTTCCATGACAGACCCGAATCCAAAAGTTGCAGGAAAAGGGATTAAAAAACTAAGGGAACATGGTGTAGAGGTCATTTCCGGTGTGTTAGAACAAAAAGCGAAGCACCTGAATCGTCGCTTTATCCGCTACATGACATCAGACCGCCCTTATATCATTTTAAAATGGGCAAAAACAGAGGACGGTTTTATGGACGTGCTTCGTCCTATCGACAGAAGTGGTGCCCCGAGTTGGATTACCAATGCCTTCTGCAAACAATTAGTTCACAAATGGCGTACCGAAGAAGACGCATTCATGGTCGGGAAACACACTGCCATCATGGATAATCCACAATTAACCGTAAGAGAGTGGACGGGCAGAAACCCCAAACGCATAAGCATAGACTTTGATGATAATTTACCCCAAGACCTTGAGATTTTCACAAATGACAGTGACAATATAATTTTTACGGGTAATGCGCCAAAAGTAAAAAACCGCAGTCGGTATTTTCAAATCAGCTCACGGAAAAATAATCTTGAAGAAATTTTAAAGCATTTGCATCGTGAAATGATTCAGTCGCTTGTTGTTGAGGGCGGTTCTGAACTTTTACGTAGTTTCATAGACAAAGGTTTATGGGATGAAGCACGTGTTTTCACCGGAAATCATCATTTTCGCAGGGGGATAAAAGCTCCCCAAATTCAAGGAATTAATGAGTCGCATCAGGCCTTTGGAACCAGCCGCCTAAAAATTGTATATAACAAGTTATGAATTTAAGAGACGCCTTCATACATCAGCATCCTGCCGTAAAAATACTAATTGTATTCACGCTGGCATTCATTGGCTTGTTGGTTTCTCAAGTGCTTACGGCAGTGGTTCTATCATTTTTCCCCAATGAAATTTTGGGAAACACAATAGACAGTATCACAATTAATACTACGGTTTTAAAAATCATTCAGCTTGTAAGTTCCGTCGGGATATTTTTGCTGCCTGCCTACATTATTGCTTACATCTCCACACCTGACCCTATGGGCTTCTTGAAAATCAATTTGAGACCAAAATGGCGCGACATTTTCTTAACAGGGTTATTGGTTTTTAGCAGTCTAGCTATCATCAATTTGATGGCATCATGGAATGCTTCTCTGAAATTACCGGAAAGCATGGCAAATTTGGAGGATGTCATTCAACGTATGGAAAAATCTGCAATGGAAATGCAACTGCGCATGCTTAATGTGGATGGTTTTGGTGGGGTTTTGGTCAACATAATTGTTATTGCAATTTTCCCTGCTGTAACTGAAGAATTGTTTTTCCGTGGAATTTTGCAAAGATTACTCAAAAATTGGGTGAAAAATGCACATGTCGCGATTCTTATAACCGGGATTTTATTCAGTTTTGCACATTTTCAATTTTACGGCTTTGTTCCACGCATGTTTTTGGGTATTGTGCTTGGATATTTATTGTATCTAACAAATAATCTTTGGATACCGATATTTGCTCACTTTCTAAATAATAGCATCGCAGTCATCGGATATTATTTTTATTATAAAACGGATAAAAGTTTTAATCCGGATGAGTTAGGGACAGCGTGGAATTCACCTTATTTGTATGTTTCAATCCTTTTATTCGTCTTTGTCAGCTTCTACTTCTTCAGACAAAAACGGAAAACTCCGTTGTAATTCCGAGACTTGATTTTTATGATGCTTAGGTTTTGGCTGTGAGATGTATTTCTCTGAATGCTCTTTTGTTCTGTCAACCGGTATTTCTTCTGGCATAAATAATCGTGCCGTTTTTGGTGATATTTTCAACGCAATATCATTTGCTGACAAACTGTATTGCAATCCATACTCCATTGCTAATTGCCGAAAATCCTCTGCCTCAAGGTCACTGTATTCATACTCGAAGCTGTTCCAAAATTCAATGATACAGCGAGTAACTTCATTTCTTAATTTTCGCACAAAATCCTGATTGTTTCTATATTTCTCAACCTGTGCACTGTGATTATCGTAAACGTCAACAAATTTCTCGTACCAAATCTTCACAACGGCAATGCTAGGCATGGTAATATATCTCCCTCCATTTCCAATGCGTTTAGCATCGGCTTCAAATATTTTAGGACACAGCTCAAGAATTTGTTTTCCGGTATTAAAAGCGGGCAATGGCGAATTTGCATCTTTCAATCCATAATATTTAAGATTTTCTTCGGGCATTTCACCACGCATAACTGCCATTTGCATTACCACCAAATAGTGTTTCAGAAACAGACCGGCTTTTCCCTGTATAGCAAGATACTCCGGGTCTGCTTTTAATTTTTCTCTTGCAAGAAAAATTTGTTCAAACCGCGACAAAACTGATAGCATACTTTGATACTGGCCTTCGGATAAAAATCGCTCTTGAGGATTATTACCTGCCAATTTATCAATACATTGCTTTAATGTTTGATATCTTGATTTATCTGTATTTGGTGAAATTCTTCTTGCCATTTCCTATACTAATTCAATAAATACAAATATAAGAAACTGAAATGTCGATAATCAACAAGAACTAACCTAAATTTAAACATGTCTTTGTTAATATGTTTTACATTGTTGTTCGATAAAATTCTTGAGATTCCTCCCTACCATACAACGCAATAATTGATTTTTATCAGATAGTAATGTATGTTTTAATCTTAATTTAGAAATTTCTTTTTTGGTTTATTAGGGCGAAAAATTATCTTTACAGGAAATAAACCATTCATTATGAAATCAGGGTTAGTTAATAAGAAAGCCAGTTTTGGCACAATGCCTGTTTTTCTTACTGCGCTATCAACGATTTTGGGTGCTGTCTTATTTCTAAGATTCGGTTGGGCCGTTGGACAAATTGGTTTTGTAGGTACAATAGGAATAATTATACTCGGACACTTAATAACAATTCCTACTGCCCTAGCGATTGCAGAGATTGCAACAAACCAAAAAGTGCAGGGTGGTGGAGCATATTACATCATATCCAGATCTTTTGGATTTAATATTGGGGGTGCCCTTGGTATCGCACTGTACTTAAGTCAGGCGATTAGTATTGCATTTTATGTTATTGCTTTTAGCGAAGCGTTTACACCGCTTATTGAGATTGTACAACAAAAGTGGGGCATTATGATTCCTGATAATCGCTATATTAGTCTTCCATTTATGGGGATTTTAAGCATTCTCATGCTAACACGCGGTGCAAATTTCGGGATAAAAGCTTTATATGTTGTTGTTGCGATTCTTTTTCTCGCTTTGCTTTCCTTTTTTATGGGGAGCCCAATCGAAGAAGGGGTAACTTATCCGTTGAATGTTACAGCAGCAAACAGCGCCGGTTTCTTTTTCGTATTTACAATTATTTTTCCTGCTTTTACAGGGCTCGCAGCAGGATTAGGATTATCAGGCGACTTAAAAGAACCGCAGAAATCTATTCCGCGAGGAATCATCTGGGCTACTGTCATTGGGATGCTTGTGTATGTACTTGCTGCTTATAAACTAGCAATTAGTGCTCCTGCTTCAGCACTGGATGCTGACCAACTAATTATGCAACGAATTGCGATTTGGGGTCCTATTATCCCAATAGGACTAGCAGCTGCAAGTATATCATCTGCTTTAGGCTCAATCATAGTCGCTCCAAGAACCTTGCAAGCAATGGGGTATGATGATATTATTCCCGGGAAAGGCCTTAACAAATGGTTATCAAAAGGAAAGAAAAAAGACAATGACCCAGTTAATGCTTCTATAATTAGCATTCTCATTGCATTTACCTTCGTAGCCATCGGGGAGTTGAATTTTGTCGCTGAAATTATTTCAATGATTTTCATTTTTACGTATGGTGCAATTTGCATGATTTCTTTTTTGGAGCATTTTGCCGCAGACCCATCATATCGCCCAACATTTAAATCGCATTGGATCATTTCAGCAATTGGAATGGTTTTATCCTTTTGGGTAATGTTTAAAATGAATCCGCTTTATGCAGCTTCTTCGATACTACTTATCAGTTTAATTTATTACTTTATCAATGTTTCTAAACCCAGCAATAAAGGTGGATTTCAAAAATTATTTAAAGGGGTAATTTTTCAACTCAGCCGTGGGTTGCAGCTAATGTCACAACGGGCTGGTAGTCAGGAGGGTGTAGATGAGTGGAGACCATTTGCAATTTGTATTTCCGAGAACACATTTAAACGCAGATCTGCATTTGATTTTATGCGATGGTTATCTCATAAACATGGCTTTGGGACTTATATTCATTACATTCCCGGCTTACTGAACAAACAAACAACGGATGAGTCCATAAAATCACTAAATCGATTAATGAGTCTTGCCAAAGGCAGCCACAGCAGGGTATATCTTGACACTATTATTTCTCCTTCATACACATCAGCAATTGCCCAAACAATTCAATTATCAAGTATTTCAGGGCGAAACAATAATTTGATACTTTTTGAATTCAGCCGTTCTGAACCGGAAAGCATAGATGTTGTTTTGGGTAATCTAAATCTTATTGAATCAGCATATTTTGACATTTGCATATTAAACACAAGCTACAAAGGATTTGGATATAGAAAAGAGATTCATTTATGGATTTCAAGCCATGATTTTGAGAATGCAAGTACTATGATTTTACTGGCATACATCATTTTAGGACATCCTGAATGGAGAAAAGGAATCATCCGGATTTTTACAGTCTATCCAAAATCGGCCGGAGAAAAGGAACGCGATCAGTTATTGGAATTAATTAAGTCAGGAAGGCTACCAATTTCACCGCAAAACGTGCAGCTTGTCAGTTCGGAAAATGAAACTCACAGAGCAGATACGATTGCAGAATACTCCAGTGATTCAGATTTATGTATTGTCGGGTTAACACGGGAAGAGTTCACAAAGGACAATATCAAAAAATTCAACGAATACGATGGTCTCGGAAATGTGCTGTTTGTCTTTTCGAATAAAGAAAAATTGATTCAATAAGTGAATGTTTCTCAACGTGTTTTATACAAATTTCAAACGATTAAAACACAATCAATCACACACTTAATATCACTCGTTATCAATTTATTAAAAAAAATTATGCTTTGGATTTCAGATCCAATTTTAATTCCAATTCGTTAAGTTGATTATTGGCAATTGGAGCCGGAGCATCAATCATGACATCTCTGCCTGCATTATTTTTCGGAAAGGCAATATAATCACGAATTGAATCGCTGCCGCCAAAGAGTGCGCAAACTCTGTCAAATCCGAAAGCAATTCCACCATGAGGAGGTACGCCGTAACGGAAAGCATTCATGAGAAAACCAAATTGTGCTTCCGCTTCCTCAGGAGTGAATCCAAGCAGTTTAAACATGCGTGATTGGTCTTCACGATTATGAATTCGAATAGACCCGCCACCAAGCTCAACACCATTAATTACCATATCGTAAGCATTTGCACGGATTTTAACGGGGTCAGTATCAAAAAGGACGTTATCTTCCTCTTTCGCAGAGGTAAACGGGTGATGCATTGCGTAAAAGCGCTGTGTTTCTTCATCCCATTCAAGCAAAGGAAAATCCACAATCCAGAGTGGAGCAAATGTGTCGGGTTTTCTCAAATCTAACTGATTCCCCATTTCCAATCGCAATTCACAAAGTTGCTCCTGTGTTTTTTGCGTATCGCCTGCAAGGATGAGCAATAAATCACCGGGTTCTGCATTAAAAGCATCTGCCCATTTTTTCAAGGCTTCCGCATCGAAAAACTTATCAACGGAAGATTTAAAACTGCCGTCTTCATTACATTTCACATAAACAAGCCCTTTGGCGCCAATTTGAGGTTTTTGCACAAATTTTGTCAGTTCATCTAATTGTTTTCGCGAATAAGCTGCCGCCTGTTTAGCACAAATTCCGCCGACATAATTTACCATGTCAAAAACTTTGAACCCCTGATTCTGTACAAGCGAGGTTATTTCATGAATTTCCATACCAAAACGGATATCCGGCTTATCGCTTCCGTATTTCTCCATTGCATTATGCCAGGTCATGCTTTTAAACGGTGTTTCAATCTCAATGTTTTTAACTTGCTTAAACAGATGTTTCATGAGACCTTCAAATGTTTGCATGATATCATCTTGCTCAACAAAAGCCATTTCGCAATCGATTTGAGTAAATTCGGGTTGCCGGTCGGCTCTGAGATCTTCATCGCGATAACACTTCACAATTTGGAAATATTTATCCATACCTCCCAACATAAGCAATTGTTTAAATGTCTGCGGAGATTGTGGCAAAGCATAAAAACTTCCGGGATGCATGCGTGATGGAACCACAAAATCGCGGGCGCCTTCGGGCGTAGATTTAATGAGATTTGGGGTTTCTACCTCAACAAAATCAAGGGTGTCAAGATATTTTCTGGTTTCCTGTGCTATTTTATGTCGAAGCATTAAGGCCTCCCGAACCGGATTTCTGCGGATATCAAGATAGCGATATTTCATGCGCAGCTCATCACTTCCGTCAGATTTATCCTCAATAGTAAACGGAGGGGTTTCTGATTGCGATAAAATAATAATTTCATCAGGAAACACTTCAATTGCGCCGGTTGGGATATTGTCGTTTTTAGAATATCGTTCAACAACTGTTCCGGTAGCTTTAATAACATACTCACGCCCGATTTTCTCAATTCGCTTCAAGACTTCTGCATCTGTTTTGCTTTCATCAAAGGCCAATTGCGTAATTCCGTATCTGTCTCTTAAATCAATCCAAATCATTCCGCCTTTATCTCGTTTTCTTTGGATCCAACCACTGAGTATCACTTTTTGATTAATATGTTCGGGACGTAATTCCCCGCAATTGTGTGTTCTGTGCATAATTTTCCGATTTAATACGCAAAGTTAATTAAAAATCCGTGATTGAAAATTTGAAAATTGTAAGTTTGACGCCTTCAAAAAAAATGTCGAGACGCAAATCAGCATCCCGACATTTTAGACAGTGTTACACTTAAAATTAAATATCCAGTACTTCGACCCAACCAAATGGATCATCTTGATCGCCAAATTGGATAGCGAGCAAGGTTTCATACAATTTTTTAGAAACTTTGCCGGGTTTTCCATCCGGGCAATAGGTGAAAGTTTCATCTGTATCCAGATCTTTAATTTCACCGATTGGGGCAATAATTGCAGCAGTACCACATGCGCCGACTTCATCAAATTCCGCCAATTCTGTTACAGGAACCGGTCTGCGTTCAACTTCAAGGCCCAAATGCTCAGCAAGCTGCATCAAACTTTTGTTTGTAATTGATGGTAAAATTGAGCTTGATTTTGGTGTGATATATTTATTCCCTTTGATTCCAAAAAAGTTAGCAGCACCAATTTCATCAATGTAAACTTTTTCTTTGGCATCGAGATATAATGGAGCACCATAGCCGGCTTTATGCACACGGTCAACTCCACGTAAAGAAGCAGCATAGTTTCCTCCGACTTTCAGCGTTCCAGTTCCCAATGGAGCGGCACGATCGGTATCGCGAACAATTGCTATTTTCACCGGATTAAATCCCTCTTTGAAATATGGGCCAACCGGAGTTACGAACACAACAAAGGTATATTCTGAAGCTGGCTTAACACCAACCTGAGGGCCTGAACCAAACAATAAGGGTCTGATATACAACGCAGCACCGGTATCGTAAGGAGGCACAAATTCTTCATTTCGCTTAATTGCCTCCACAATCATTTGTTTGAAAAGTGCTTTCGGAACGGGCTCCATCATGATACCATGTGCAGAGTTTTCCATGCGCTTCCAGTTTTCGTCCCATCTAAAAATGCGAATCTTACCATCTTTCCCACGATAAGCTTTCATCCCTTCAAAAGCTTGTTGTCCATAGTGTAATGCGGTAGCCGCCATATGGATGTTCATGAATTCAGATTCTGAAGCTTCAGGTTCGCTCCATGATCCGTCTTTAAAATAAGCACGCATATTTGCGTTAGTCTTCACATAACCAAAAGGTAATTCGGACCAGTTCAAATTAGTCATATCTATAATTCTTTAAATTCACCAGCTCAAAATTAGTAAGATTTTTCCGGAAAACCTTATTGCTTGGTATGCTTCACAGCATAGCAGGTGGGATAGAGAAAACGAAAAAATCGGCTCTGAAGTTAGATACTTCAGAGCCGATTTAATAATTTTTCCCTGCTTAAACGATATCGTTTATAAGCTAAAATATTTCATGGATTGAATTCTGTTTCTGTAAATTCCTTTGATATCAACTAAAATTCCGTTTCCACGAGAAATAGATTTAAAGAAATCTTCATCGTAATTCATGAATTCATCATGATTTACAGCAACAATAATGGCATTGTAGCCAGAGCCGAGTTCATTCATGTTAATTCCGTATTCTTCTTTCACTTCATCTGAATTAGCATGAGGATCAACAATATCGTATTTTACTTTGTAATCATCTAATTCTTTAAGAATATCAACGACTCTGGTGTTACGAATGTCAGAAACATTTTCCTTAAAAGTAAGCCCTAAGACCAAAACTTTTGCCTGAGACAAGACAACATCATTGGCGAGCATCATTTTTATGGTTTGTTTGGTAACATGCGCACCCATTCCGTCGTTAATTGCTCTTCCTGAATTTATAATCTGAGCATGATAACCCAATTGTTTCGCTTTATGCAAAAGATAATAAGGATCAACACCAATACAATGTCCACCAACCAAGCCTGGAACAAATTTCAGGAAATTCCATTTTGTGCCGGCAGCTTCAAGCACCTCAAAAGTGTTGATATTCAACTTGTTGAATATGATCGAAAGCTCATTCATCAATGCAATATTGACATCGCGCTGTGTGTTTTCAATAATTTTGGCTGCTTCCGCAACTTTTATTGAGCTGGCTCTATGAACACCTGCCTCAATAATCATTTCATAGGTTTTTGCAATGTTTTCAGCAGATTCTGGATCGCATCCTGAAGAAACTTTTGCAATTTTTGTTAATGTGTTGTCTTTATCTCCGGGATTAATTCGTTCAGGTGAATATCCAACTTTAAAGTCCTCAACAAATTTAAGCCCTGAAAATTGCTCCAAAACCGGAACACAATCTTCCTCTGTACATCCGGGATAAACCGTGGATTCATACACAACATAATCGCCCTTTTTTAAAACTTTACCAACTGTTTCAGAGGCTTTAATCAATGGTGTTAACTCCGGCAGTTTATGTTCATTAATGGGAGTGGGTACGGCAATAATAAAGTAATGTGCATCTTTCAGATCCTCAATATCCGCAGTAAAATGGATGTCGCGATTTTCAAAATCAGCAGCTTTCAGCTCATTACTGGGATCAATCCCTTTTTTCATTAACTCTACCCGCTCAGGTTTAATATCAAAGCCTATTACCGGAACATGTTTTGCATACTCAATGGCAATTGGCAAGCCAACATAGCCCAATCCGATTACTGCAATTTTCTTTTCTTTCTTAACAATAGCGTTGTACATGAATTCTAAAATTAAATTTCTGTAAAAATAGACTTTTTTTTTTAAAAGCAAAAAATGACATTTATTTGCATAATGGGTGATAATCTCCTTTCAAACCAATGGGTTGCGTATTTCTTATGCCATAAACGACTTCTATGCTTTTTCTGGCGGCTTCTAATCCAAATCCGTTACCTTTTAAAATTTCACGATAACTTAAAGTATGCAAATCAGTAAAACCCTGTGAAAATTCAATTTCTTCACCTTCAACGGTGATGGAGCGATATGTCCGCTGTCCTTTTGCTTTAACTTCATTTGGAAGGTCATTTTCATCCACACTTAACACCCAGCGCACGCGTGCTTTTTCAAGCTGTAAAAATCCTGCCGCACGATGTGTTCCATGCTCGTGAACAATACTTTCCTTAACATCGCCGAAAATCCAAGTTAGCATATCATAAAAATGCACACCGATATTTGTTGATATACCGCCGGATTTGTTGACATCTCCTTTCCAACTGTAATGATACCAGTTTCCACGACTTGTCAAGTAAGCCAAATCCACATCATACACTTTATCCTTAGGTCCCTTATCAATTTTTTCTTTTAAAGCGATGATTGAAGGATGCAGACGCAATTGTAAAATATTATTGATTTTTTTACCAGTTTCTTTTTCAATCTCCATTAATCCATCCAGATTCCAAGGATTCAGCACTAAAGGTTTTTCACAAATTGCATTCGCTCCCTGTTTTAACGCAAAGCGAATGTGTGAATCGTGCAAGTAGTTTGGTGAGCAAATACTAACAAAATCAATCTTTTGATCCTGATGTCTGAGCTTATCAAGATGCCTGTCAAAGCGTTCAAATTCTTTAAAAAAATCAGCATTCGGAAAATATGAATCTAAATATCCAACTGAGTCAAATGGATCAAGACAGGCTAATAGTTGGTTTCCGGTTTCTTTTATTGCTTTGATATGGCGAATTGCAATATATCCTGCTACACCAATCAGTCCGAAATTTGTGGTATTATTTTGTTCCATTATTCTATATATATTTTGACTTCATTATTAATTAATTGGTAGGGTGCTTTACTTTCAGGGCATTTTGCAAATCCCTCCTCATTAAAATGCAATTTGTGACCGTATTCACTCATCCAACCAATTTGTCTGGCTGGGTTCCCAACCATTAATGCGTAAGCTTTTACTGTTTTTGTTATCACTGCACCTGCACCGATAAATGCAAATTTGCCAATATCATGACCACAAACAATGGTCGCATTCGCACCGATTGTCGCACCTTTTTTTACCAATGTTTTTTCATATTGACCTCGGCGATTTACTGCTGAGCGAGGATTTGTGACATTAGTAAACACCATGGATGGACCCAAAAACACATCGTCTTCGCAAACAACTCCGGTGTAAATAGAGACGTTATTTTGCACTTTTACATTATTTCCCAAAACCACTTCGGGAGATATGAGCACATTTTGTCCAAGATTGCAGTTTTCCCCGATAACGGAATGACTCATAACATGAGAAAAATGCCAGATTTTTGTTCCTTCCCCGATTTTACAATCGGCATCAACAACTGCATTTTCGTGGGCGTAATATTTTATTTCTTTATTCATAAGCAATTTATTGGCAAAATTATTGATAAAAACTCACTAAAAAAATTTCCCTGCGGATTAATCTGATGATAACAGGTCTCGAACGGTAAATCCGAGCTTCATTAAATTTTCCGCTTGCAATACTTTGGACAATTTTACATCTGACAAAAGTTTCAAGTTTGCATTAGCTGCAAATATATCGGTTTTATACTCTCGCATATACTCAGCTAATTTCCCTGCATTCGTATATCCGACAAGCGGAATTAGCGCTGTTGCAATGCTAGGACTTAAATACAATTGCTGTTTTGAAAATTCAGTATCAACTTGCATTCCGGAAATTAAGTGCTTTAACATAGATTCGTTTCCAGCAATCAGAAGGCTAAGACTCTCAAGCATGGCATCTCCAATTTGCGGTAAATAAGGATTCAAATCCAACACACCTTGTCCGCTCAAGCCCGAAATTAATTGGTCATTGGCATACACTTTATGTGCTATTGAAATAAGATATTCAGGTATCACCGGATTGACTTTTCCCGGCATAATTGAGCTGCCGATTTGTTTCTGAGGAATTTTCAGATTTTTATCTTTATTGATATCGGATGCAAGTAATCGTAAATCGCTGCTGATTTTTTCCAAATTTACGGCATGTGCTTTTAATATGCCATGAATTTCGACCCAGGCATCCAGATTAGCCGTTGCATCATTTAGATTTTCACTCCGTGTTACCGGAAGATTTGTATTTTTTTGCAATTCCCGAACAGCTTCCATAATAATGTAACGAGGAACGGTTAAACCGGTGCCGGTAGCAGAACCTCCGAGATTCACTAATTTAATGCGTTCAAAGCATTTGGAAATCCTCCACCAATCTCTTGAAAGCGCATCATTATACGCACTGAATAATTTCCCAAAAGATGAAGGAACGGCTTCCTGCATTTGTGTATATGCTGTTCTTGGGCTATCGCGATAAAATTTCTCTTTGGATTCAAGACCAAAACGCAATTGATTGATTTTATCCTCAAGCACATTGAGCATTCTCATAACTGCAACACGCAAAGCTGTCGGGACAACATCATTGGTTGATTGATAGCGATTTGCATGCTCTATCGGATGAATAAATTGATAATCACCTGGCATTTTTTTGAGGATTTGCAAGGCGCGATTTGCAATAATTTCATTGATATTCATGTTGATGCTTGTACCGGCCCCTCCTTGCACAGCAGGCACAATAAAATACTCATAATGTGCGGATTCACTGATTTCAGTAGCAGCCTGCGACATCGCAAACAGGACATCCTGATGAATCATGTTTAAACGATCAATGTTTCCGTACTTTTTTTGTGCATCGTGCTGAAATTTCTCAATACACTGAAACATTGCAAGTTTAACTGTCCCCATTGCCTGATACCATTGCGGATGAAAGGCTGAAGCATACGGGAAATTCTCCTTTGCCCGCATGGATTGTATTCCATATAAGTCCGTTTCAGGAATTTCGATATCACCGATGAAATCTGTTTCTTTACGCATAGGCATTAATCAAACGGATAAGCAAAAGATTTAATTTCTTTTTCCGTGATTTTTTCAGGAGACAGAATAATCAAGCGTTCTATCAAATTTCGCAATTCACGAATATTTCCCGTGTAGTTGTAATTTTGCAATGCTTTTACTGCACCCTCAATAAGTATCTTCTTAGGAGTTCCGTGCTCCTGACAAATAACATCCAGAAAATAATCTGCCAATAAAGGAATATCATCCCTGCGATCATTTAACGATGGAACATCAATAATAATTACGCTGAGACGATGATACAAGTCTTCCCTGAAATTGTTAGTGTCAATTTCTTCTCTCAGATTTTTATTGGTAGCTGCCAAAACCCGCACATCAACTTTGATGTCTTTATCGCTACCGACACGTGAGATTTTATTTTCCTGCAATGCACGCAACACCTTAGCCTGCGCTGACAAACTCATATCTCCGATTTCATCCAGAAAAATGGTTCCGCCGTCAGCCTGTTCAAATTTTCCTTTCCGTTGTTTATGTGCAGAAGTAAAAGCGCCTTTTTCATGTCCAAACAGCTCACTTTCAATTAATTCTGATGGAATTGCAGCACAGTTCACCTCAACAAAAGGGGCGGCGGCACGACTGCTTTTTTCATGGAGATGATGGGCCACAAGTTCTTTCCCGGTTCCGTTTGATCCGGTAATAAGCACACGAGCATCGGTTGGTGCGACGCGGTCAATCATTTCACGGATTTTTTGCATTGGTTCGGAATCCCCAATCATTTCAAATCGTTTACTGACTTTCTTTTTCAGTATTTTGGTTTCGGAAACCAAGTCTTTTTTTTCGATTGCATTTTTAATTGTGATCTGTAAACGCGTTAAATCCGGCGGCTTTTCAATAAAATCAAAGGCACCTTTTTTTATGCATTCAACAGCCGTGTCAATGTCTGCATGTCCTGAAATCATAATAAAAGGGACTTCTGGGTTAAATTCCAATGCTTTCTCAAGCACTTCTTCACCGTCCATCTCCGGCATTTTAATATCACAAAGGACAGCATCATAACTTCCTTTTTTAAAGGCTTCTAGTCCTTCTTTCCCATTTTCCGCCAAGACCACGTCATATGGCAGAACGTCTGAAAGCGCATTTCGAATGCTTTTTTCATCGTCAATGACCAGTATTTTTATCATGCTATTTGTTTTTTTACACGGTAAATTTACACAAACTCATTCATTTTTCCAATAGCTTTTAAGCCGCATAATTTATGAATGGTCGGACATAAGTTTTGAAACTGCAAAATGATATGCTCCCAACGAAACGGCCTTGGAGGTTCCCAAGCGAGACTTAATGATGCCGACACGGGGCATTTTATCATAATTCATGGTTTCATCGGAAAAGGGAATCTTTATTTCTATTTGCTCTCCGGCAGCAAAATTCACGAATTCCTTATCATCCTCAAGGTTAAAGACATGGTGTGTTAGGCGAGGAGTTCGTTTCCCTTCCGGTGTAATAAACTCGGATTGCATAGCGTTCATCGCAGAAGGGATAAATAAATCCCATGCTCCGGCAAGTCCTCCGCCAATCACAAGATTCGCATCGAACAAGCTGATTAAACTGGCCATTGCATCGCCGAGACTTTCGCCAAATTGCTCATAAGCTTTTATTGCAGCGGTTTTATTTCCCGGCATTTCATCAATTGCTATTTTGTAAACTTCCAGTGGATTTATGAGTTCTTTCGATTGGTTTTCCCGCTGATAATTTCGTGCGATACCGCGAATACTAATGGATTCTTCAACATTGTATTTGTTGTTCGGATAATTCCTTAACAACCAGACTTCAGCCGGCATAGAATTATCACCGCGAAGCATTTTCCCTTCGTTGACAACTCCCAATCCGAAACCGGTTCCTAAAGTTATTCCAATAAGATTTTTGTATTGTTTTGTACTTCCGAGCGTTTTTAAATTTTCATTGATTTTGGGTAAAGCACCTGCAAAAGCTTCTCCGAATGTAAATAAATCACCATCATTATTGATAAAAACCGGAACCTCAAATTGTTCTTCAAGCATTGGTCCCAAAGGAACTCCACCACAATAGGCAGGAAGATTTCCTAAATCGCCGATAATGCCATGTTCATAGTCGCTGGGTCCCGGAAATGCAAAGCTGATGGCATGAAAATTATTTTCAACTTGTTGAGCTAATTGCTTAAACCCGGACATTATGGTTTCCAGACTTTTGGGCAAATCATTGCCGTGCGAGGGTGTTTTTATGCTTTCACCAATTTGTTTTTCGTTTTGGATTGCAGAAAACACAAAATTTGTGCCTCCGGCATCAAGGCTTAAAATGCAGAATTCTGATTGTCTCATTGAATGTTTGGTTTTAATTGTGTTAATCCCAAATATAGTACATAAATCAAGGCAATAGCGGGAACGATAAAACTCATTGTTATACTGATATGATCGGCAACAAACCCGGTGATTACCGGGATAACGGCACCACCGACAATGGCTGTAACCATAAGTCCTGAAAGTTCATTGGTTTTTCCCGGATATTTTTCAACCGTAATGGAAAACACTAACGGAAAAACATTTGCAAAACCCAACCCAATGATAACAATCGAAACGATTGCAACCGACTGAATACCGACAAATAAACCTGCGACTCCGACAAGCGAAAGCAAGGCTGAAATAACAAGAAATGTTCGAGCCTGAATCCAATTCAAAATAAGTCCGCCTAAAAAACGACCTGTCATGATACTCAGGAAAAACAGCCCAACACTTGCAACGCCGAGTTCTTCGATTTTTAATCCAAAATTCGTTTCCAAATAACTCGGTAATTTTGACGCCATACTGACTTCTGCACCAACATAAACAAAAATCCCAAAAACAATCAATGCAATGTTTTTATTTTGTCCTAACAATTGAAAACAAGACTCAAGGCTTGGTAAATCACTCCCGGTTTTTTCTTCGTTTATCTTACTAATTATCAACAATATAAAAGCGACAGCTAAAGCAACACTATAAATCGGGAAAAGAATTTTCCAATCCATCCCCCACCACATAGCTGCTGCGGCAGGAATCAATGCTCCGGAAAGCGAACCAATGGCTTTAACAAATTGACCGAAAGACAAATTCCGTGAATATTTCCCTTCAGGCGAAACATCTTTCATGATTGGATTTCCGGCAACCTGAAGCAAGGCAGCACCAGCTCCCAGCAATAAAATGGATAGTAAAATCACGACAAAAAGTGAAAATCCAAAAATTGTCGGGATAATTAAGCCAAGAAATGCGATAAACAATCCGATACTTAAAATAAGTTTTTTAGAATTTCGTGCCATAATTAAGGCAAAAGGAATTGACAAAATTCCAAACATTATAAAACCTGAAAATGGAATAAATCCTGCCATGAAATT
The DNA here is from genome assembly GCA_964407055.1 of uncultured Bacteroidales bacterium. GTDB lineage: Bacteria > Bacteroidota > Bacteroidia > Bacteroidales > ML635J-15 > JAQIBY01. The sequence continues at coordinate 16,435 of CAYOUD010000029.1, forward strand.
ACTCAATTGATACTCATCTTTCACCAGGTCTGTCAATGTTCCGGCAACGTCGCCAAAACCCATACACAGAAATACCAGAAACACCGGAACAGATGCAAACAGGCTGTTTTTCTTCGTAATGTTCATCATATGGAATGCTTTTTTACTAAATTTTGCTAAATATATAGAATATCTTTCAATATTGCATCCGAAAGGAATAAACCTGACGGATTTAGGCTGTACACCTTGTCAATATTTTGCATTAACCCCCTACCATTAAGCTCATTAAACTTTTCAATAACACGGTCCGCATTTGTCTCCGGAAAATGTCGAGTAAAATCATTCATGTCAATTCCCTTGCGCGTACGAATTGAGGTTATCAGATAATCATTGATTTTGTCATTTTGGCTCAAGATTTCCTGAGACATTGATTTGGCTGGATCTTCAATATATGCTTTAATGTCGGGATGATTCCAATAGCGTTTAGAGTACCCGTCGTATGAATGCGCGGATGGTCCGAAACCATAATACGGGGTATTATTCCAATAGGATGAATTATGTTTGCTTTCATACCCTTGTTTTGCAAAATTACTGATTTCGTACCATGGAAAACCCATTGCTTCAGTAATCTGAAACAAGGTATTAAAGTGCGACAAACTGATTTCTTCTTGAGGAAGCTGAATTTGATTTTTTTTCACTTGCTTGAACATAAGCGTGTTTGGCTCAAGACTTAAATGATAAGCAGATAAATGCTTAATCCCGGTGTTTAATAAAATACGAATACTTTGCTCCCATTGTGATAACTCTAAATCTGGAAGCCCGTAAATTAAGTCGGCAGAAAGGTTTGTAAATCCTGCTTGAAGTGATAATTCGATGCTTTGCAAGGCATTTTCGGCGGTATGATTTCGTTTTAAATTTTTCAGCAGGGTATTATCCAATGACTGAATACCGATGCTCAATCGATTAATCCCTGCTTTCCTCCACATATTAAGACGATTGGCTATGATGTCTTCAGGGTTTGCTTCAAGTGTGATTTCAGCATTTTCAGAAACATTAAATTGGCTGAAAATTAATTTAAGAAGGGCTTCCATTGTATTTTCAGGCAGCATTGACGGGGTTCCGCCTCCAAAATAAATCGTATTAACAGGTTCTTGGATATGAGTTTGTCGGATTTCCTGCTTCAATGCCTCAATAAAAGGCTCCATTAATGCCGGTCTTGCAACTGAGTAAAAATCGCAATACGCGCATTTCCGTCTGCAAAATGGAATATGTAAATAGACTCCTGCCATGCGACAAATTTAGTAAAGCAAGTGGAAAAAGCGAAACTTAACCCGAAAAATTCACCGCAAATAGTTAGATGTTAACATAAGGTGCTATTTATCAAAAACACAAATAACAACTTACTTTCCGGCTTTATCAGCCATTGCCTGTAAGTCTTTTACAAAGGCCTGGATTTTATTTTCATCAAAGCCTTTTTCTTTAGCTGCTTCTTCAAGTGTTCCCCAAATTGGTTCGCCACAACGCAAACAACGTATCCCTTCATCAGCAAGGTAAGCAATGGATTCCGGCAAACTTTCCGCTAAATCTTCAATTGTGATATTTTTCGTAATTTCCATAATAGTATAATTCTCCCTTTCAGGATGTTAGTTGTTAAAGCTTAAACAATTTATTTAAGTCGTGTTATCAAAAAGTTTTGTTTATTTCTGACACGAATATTTACAATTTACAAAGACCAATTATTATAAAAAAACAGACAGCTCAGTAATTTGTTTAAGATAAATAAAATTAAGTAAGTGATTAAGTTGTGACAATTTTTTTTCAAAACTTATGTTTTGTGATTTTCTTGATCTTTTTTTTTGAGTGCTTTAGCCTAATTTAATTCATGTTGAATCCAGTTCGGCAAATGCTCACCGCATCGCCTTCAGGATTTTGAGTTAGACGCGCCTTAGCACCACCGGTTTCACCGATGGTTAATTCATGTTGAACCCCTTCAGGGTTTTAAGCTTGGACATAATAATGCCATTGGAATTTGTTTAACCTGCATTATTCATCGCAAAATTAAGCGTATTTGTATATATCAACATACTAACACTTTAAAGCCTGAAAACAATTAATAGTTTACACCTAATTTTAGGTATGCTTGAAATTCCATGAATAATGCAGGCTAAGATAAACTAACGAAGATCACGTGCTTTATTGATTTTTTCTCCGAGTCGTATCACACGATTTCGCATAAATACATGGAAAACCATAGCAATTGAGGGTGTGATAAACATTGCCAAAATCCAAAATGTTTTGTTGAAAACCCGTTGTTTTACTATGTCGCTTAATATGATAATCCAGCATGAGAAAAAGAAAGTAAGTTAGTCAGACTGACAGAAAAAAATGTGCACTATCCATTTTATGAACCTGAGCAAAAGCTCCGAGTATTCCAAACAGTAAATGTCCTAAAACCAACAACAAAACCACTTTGTGATTTAATTTGTAATCAGAGTTTTTCATAATAGTTGATTTTTTTATTCTAATTCCCAATCGTAGCCGTCTTTTTTATCTCTGACAATAATTCCTGCTTCTTTGAGCTTATCGCGGATTAAATCAGAAGTTGCCCAATCTTTATTGTTTTTACTATTTAATCGCACGTCTAACAATAAATCCACAACTGTTTTAAGTCTGTCTCCTGAGGTTTCACCTGCGGCTTCTTCTTCGGGAATTAATCCCAAAATTTCAATTGCAAAGTTTTGAAAAAGTTTTTTCAGCGCCGTTTTATCGATTTCATTAATGCTTTCGCTACCAGTTTCAATATTTCCGATGAGTTTTACTGCATCAAACAAATGTGAAATCAGAATCGGTGTATTCAGATCATCATTCAGTGCATCCATGCATTTTTTACGAATATCCTCAATGGGAATGCTGCTTTGATCGGAAGCGTGAAGCTTGTCAATCTGCTGATAGGCACGCATTAAACGTTTAAATCCTTTTTCGGCTGCCTGTAAAGCTTCATTTGAAAAATCAAGCGTTCCGCGATAATGTGCCTGTAAAATAAAAAAGCGCACTGTCATCGGATGATAAGCCTGCTCCAATGCTTTGTGTTTTCCTGAAAACAATTCATCGAGAGTAATAAAATTCCCCAGCGATTTACCCATTTTTTGTCCGTCAATGGTAATCAGGTTGTTATGCATCCAATAGCGAACTGCCTCTTTTCCTTGAGCAGCTGTTGACTGAGCAATTTCACACTCATGATGTGGAAACAATAAATCTATCCCACCACCGTGAATATCAAAAGTTTCACCGAGATATTTGGTACTCATTACGGAACATTCCATATGCCAACCCGGAAACCCTTCGCCCCAAGGAGAATTCCAGCGCATAATATGGCTCGGAGCGGCTTTTTTCCACAAAGCAAAATCAGCACTGTTGCGTTTTTCACTTTGTCCGTGGAGTACACGTGTTGTGCTCAATAAATCGTCAAGTTTTCTACCGCTCAGTTTTCCGTAATCATAATCTTTTGCATATTTCTTTACGTCAAAATACACTGAACCGCCTGATTCGTACGCATATCCACTATCTAAAATCTGCTGAGTCATTTCGATTTGCTCAATAATATGGGCAGAAGCTTGCGGCTCAATATCAGGACGCAATACATTCAATTGATCCATATTTTTATGATAGCGTCTCATGTAATAAAACACGACTTCCATAGGCTCCAACTCCTCCAGACGTGCTTTTTTCGCAATCTTATCTTCCCCTTCATCTGCATCATTTTCCAAATGCCCGACATCGGTAATGTTTCGAACATATCTTACTTTATACTTTGAGAATTTTAAAAAGCGATACAACACATCAAAGGTAATACCGGGGCGTGCATGCCCCAAGTGTGCATCTCCATAAACGGTTGGCCCACAAACATAAAGCCCAACAAACGGGGGTTTAATCGGTTGAAAATTTTCTTTCCTACGAGACAATGTATTATAAACTTTCAGACCCATAAATCAACATTTAATCATATAATAATCCGTTACCTGTATCAAATTCACTTAAAACGATTAATTTTGAGTGATAAATTAATGACAAATTTAACACTTAAGCGCAAGTTATGACGAATTTTATAAAACTTTTTTGGGTAATCGGCATTGTATCCTTGATTTTTATGTCATGTCAAGACACAAACACGAAAAAAATCACAGAAAACGATACCCAACCGCCAAAATATGTTTTTCTGTTTATCGGTGACGGCATGGGAATTTCTCACGTTAAACTCACAGAAGCCTATTTGCATAGTTTATCAAAAGATTATCCTGGATTTGACGCATTGAGTTTTGACACCTTACCGATTGCCGGAATGTCAACAACCCATGCAAATAACCAGCTGATTACTGGTTCAGCAGCAGCCGGAACAGCGCTTGCAACAGGGCACAAAACCAATATCGGACGCATTGGCAAGTCACCGGACAAAACAGAAACTTACGAAAGCATTGCTTACAAATTTCAAGATGCCGGATATAAAATCGGCATTATTTCTTCAGTAAGCATCAATCACGCAACTCCTGCAGCATTTTACGCAAATCAGGACAGTCGGAAATATTATTACAGCATAGGAATAGATTTGATTAACAGCGAATTTGATTTTTTTGGTGGCGGCGGCTTCCACAAAGCAGATAGTCTTGAAAATGAAAATCTTTATGAACTTGCAGAAAAAGCAGGTTATCAAATTTTCAGAGAAACACTCAATCCGGACAGCTTGAATGCCGAAGGAAATGTCATGCTTATTAATCCTGTTTTAGGATCAGATGCAGAAATGCCCTATGCCATTGATAGAAAATTTGAAGGCGGATATTCGCTTGCGGAAATCACTCGTGCAGGTATTCGTCATCTAACTAGCGAAGATGGATTTTTCATGATGGTTGAAGGAGGAAAAATCGATTGGGCTAGTCATGAAAACGATGCAGCAACAATTGTACACGAAATGATAGATTTCGATTTAGCAATACAGCAAGCGTTAAACTTTTATCTTGAGCATCCCAACGAATGCCTAATTATCATAACATCAGACCATGAAACCGGAGGATTAAGCCTTGGAAATGCAGCCGGCGGATATGATACTGATTTTGCCCTGCTAAAAAAGCAACAGATGTCTTATTATCGCAGCAGAAAAATCAGCATGGATAAATTGTTTGACAAATCTATGATTGAGGATATTTTTGGAATAGATGATTTAAGCGATTGGGAAACTTCAATGCTCGAACAGGCAAAACATCCTCAGGATAATCCCGATTATCACATGGATTACGGAGCATATCATCC